>DASVTG010000238.1:0-1974 GCA_036387695.1 Hymenobacter sp.
CTTTCCTCTTGGCTTCTCTCCAAAAAAGAGTCGTCCCGGGTAAGACCGCGCTACAAGTCGTCGGGCGGCGCAAGCCAGCTGTTTCGCGGCGCTCTGTATGACGGTGACCGTCTTGGTTTATTTGCCTGGCTTATGCGAATGGCCAGATGCACCGGTGCGTGTTTGCTAGGTCTGGAAACACGTTACGCCGTTAGTGAGGCTTCCACGGCGGCGGGTAGCGGCGCGGTGCGGCCGGGGTAGGCGAGCAGCGCGTGCTCCAGGCAGGTGAGGGCCGCCGCGAGGTCGGTGCGGTTGATGACGTACGCCAGGCGGACTTCCTGCCGGCCCAGGCCCGGCGTCTGGTAAAAGCCGTTGGCGGGCGACAGCATCAGGGTCTGGTTTTCATAGGAAAACGACTCCAGCAGCCAGCGGCCAAAGGCTTCCGTGTCGTCCACGGGCAGGTGAGCTACCACGTAGAATGCGCCGCCGGGGCGCGGGCACACCACGCCGGGCATGGCTTGCAGCCGCGCCACGGTGAGGTCGCGCCGGGCTTGGTACTCGGCCTTGCTTTCGTCGAAATACGACTCGGGCAATTCCGCGGCGGCTTCGGCCAGCAGCATGCCCAGGCCGGGCGGGCTCACCCGCATCTGCGCGAAGCGAAACGCGGCCATGTACACTTCCTTGTTCAGCGTGACCAACGCGCCCACCCGGGCCCCGCAGGCGCTGTAGCGCTTCGAAATGGTGTCCACCACCACCACGTTGGGCTCGGCCCCGGCCAGTTCCAGGGCGCTCACGTACGGCGCGTCGTAGCAAAACTCGCGGTAGGCTTCGTCGGATATCAGGTACAGATTGTGGGCCTTGCACAGGCCCAGAATGCTTTCCAGCTCGGTGCGGCTATACACATAGCCGGTGGGGTTGCTGGGGTTGCAGATGAGAATGGCGCGCGTGCGACTGGTCAACGCCCGTTCAAAATCGGCCAGCGGTGGCAGGGCAAACCCATTTTCAATGGTGGCCGTGACGGGCACAATATTGACGCCCGACGCAATGGCAAAGGCCGTGTAGGTGCCGTAAAACGGCTCCGGAATAATCACCTCATCGCAGGGGTTCAGGCAAGTCAGCAAGGCAAACAGGATGGCCTCACTGCCGCCGGTGGTCACGATGATGTCTTCCATTTCCACCGGCAGGTTGGCGCGCTGGTAGTAGGCGGCCAGCTTGCGGCGGTAGCTTTCGGTGCCCGCCCCGTGGCTGTAGCCCAGCACCCGGATGTCGGCGTGGCGCACGGCGTCGAGCGCCGCGGGCGGCGTCTCAATGTCGGGCTGCCCAATGTTGAGGGGGTAAACAATCCGGCCCGCTTTCCGGGCAGCTTCGGCGTAAGGTGCCAGCTTGCGAAACGGTGAGACGGGCATGGCCCGCCCCCGTTTAGATATTTCTAACATACACTAATAGGTAAACCCACGGCCAGCGCTACACCCGCAGCTGGCGCCCACGATAGGATAAATATAGCGGTTAAACGGCGGTTACAAGCACTTCTTGTACAGATTGTACAGAATGCGAAGGTCGGGTTCAGTGAGCGGCGCCCCCACGTTTTGCTGGATGAAATGGAGCTTAAACGCCCGAACGGCCGCCGGCATGTCCTTGGTGTCGTAGCCAATGATGCGCAGGGCTTCCCGGGGGGTGAAAACGGTTACTGGGCCGTTGAGGCGAGCCAGCTGGGCGTCCACCCGGGCCGTGTCGGTGGCCATTTCGGTGGGCGGAGTGGCCTCGGTGATGGGTGGGGGCGGGGTGAGCAGCCGGTCGGCCAAGGCCGCCACACTGTCGGCCACGAAGGGGCTGGGCAGCGGCCCGGCGTCGTACCAGATGCCGAAGCCATTAGTGGCTAGGCGCTGCCAGGGAAACAAAGCGCTGGGGTCATTCTTGCGGCTCGGGGCAATGTCGGCGTGGCCGATAAAGTTGGCCGTGGGGATGCCATACGCCTTTTTCAGGTTGGCCAGTACC
>DASVTG010000239.1:0-6418 GCA_036387695.1 Hymenobacter sp.
CGGTAATAATGCTGTTCTGCGGGTTCAAACGGCGCTGGGCCGGGGTACTTTCTTTGGGGAGCGGGAGCAGCTGGGTCCCGCCCCATTTCGGCATGCGAAGCCGCCCCACGGCAATATTCGGAGGACCAAGAGCTGCGCAAAAAACCTTCGCCCTTCCCGCAATAGCAGTTGCGAAAGCCGCTCGGCGGGTAACCTCCTTTGCCGGAACGGGGTACTAGGGGCTGGGCTCGTCGGTAGGCGGGCCGCTCATGCGGCCGATTACTGGCCGCCAAGCCACACTCCTGATGAAGAAACACACCTATGACATGGGCCTGGTGGGCAATTGCGCCTTCCTCGGCCTCATCGGCACCGACACGGCCGTGCGCTGGCTTTGCTGGCCCCGGTTTGACAGCAGCTTCGTGTTTGGCAGCCTGCTGGACGAAGACAAAGGCGGCGAATTCAGCATTCGGCCCGTTTCGAACGACGGGTATTCCTCGAACCAGTACTACCTGCCCAACACCAACGTGCTGCGCACGGAGATTGAAACCGCCGACGGCCGCTACCGCGTCACGGACTTTGCGCCCCGCTTCGCGCAGTACGACCGGTACTACAAACCGCTGATGTTCATTCGCAAGGTGGAGCCGCTGGCCGGCACGCCGCGTGTGCGGGTGGCCTGCCGCCCCATGGGCCAGTACGGCGAATTGAAGCTCAACCGCCGCCGCAGCTCCAACCACATCGCGTTTTTGGGCCTGGAAGAGGAAATCCGCCTCACCACCAACATTCCGCTGACTTACGTGCTGGACGAAGAGGACTTCGTGCTCAACGAAACCAAGTTCCTCGTGCTCACCTACGGCGCGCCGCTGGAGGCTCCGCTGGAAACCACCGCTGACCAGTTCCTGCTCAAAACGCTGGACTACTGGCGCAAATGGGTGAAGAGCACCAGCATTGGCACGTTCCACCAGGATGCGGTTATTCGCTCGGCGCTGGCCCTGAAAATTCACCAGTACGAAGACACCGGCGCCATCATCGCGGCCAGCACCACCAGCCTGCCCGAGGCGCCCGGCAGCACCCGCAACTGGGACTACCGCTACTGCTGGATGCGCGACACCTACTACATCCTCACGGCCTTCAACAACATCGGCCACTTCGAGGAGATGGAGCGCTACTTCCACTACATCGCCAACATTTCGACCAAGGTCAAGGACAAGTACCAGCCGCTGTACGGCATCAGCGGCAAGTCGGACTTGGTGGAGCAGGATCTGCCGCTGGCCGGCTACCTCGGCAACCAGCCGGTGCGCATCGGCAACGACGCCTATACCCACATCCAGAACGACGTGTACGGGCAGGTGCTGGTGGCGCTACTGCCGCTGTACGTGGACGCCCGCTTTGTGCATCCGGCGCAGCTGCCGCCCTCAACGCTGGCCACCGAAGTACTGCGCCTCATGGAAACCACCCTCGACCAGCCCGACGCCGGCCTGTGGGAATTCCGCCACATTGCGCAGTACCACTGCTACACCTACCTCTTCCATTGGGCCGGTGCTCACGCCGCGCGCCAAGTGGCCCGGCGCCTGGGCCAGCCCGCCATGGAAGCCCGCGCCACGCGCCTGATTCAGGAAGCCAGCGACCGCATCGAGCAGTGCTACGACGCCAAACGCGGCGTGTACACCAACGCCATCGGCTCGCCGCACCTCGACGCCAGCACCATGCAGCTCATCCTCATGGGCTACCTGGACCCCACTTCCGAGCGGGCCCGCCAGCACTTGGTGGAGCTGGAAAAGGAGTTAAAAACCTCCGAAGGCTTGTTCTACCGCTACCGGCACCCCGACGACTTTGGCACGCCCGAAACCACTTTCCTCATCTGCTCCTTCTGGTACGTGGAGGCCTTGGCCTGCGTGGGCCGACTGGACGACGCGGCCAACGAGTTCGGAAAGCTGCTGGCTTACACCAATCACCTCGGCCTGCTCTCGGAGGACGTGGACGCCAAAACCGGCTCGCAGTGGGGCAACTTCCCGCAAGCCTACAGCCACGTGGGCCTGGTAAACGCCGCCTACCGCATTGCCCAGCGGCTGGACCGCCCCCACTTTGTGGGTTAAGGAAGAAAAGTACTTAATCACAGAGCGTAAAAAAGAACGTCCTGCTGAGCGCAGCTGAAGCATCTCTTCCGCAGTACTAAATGATTAGTATCGCAGCAGAGATGCTTCGGCTGCGCTCAGCAGGACGTTCTTTTTTACGCTCTTTATTCCTTTCTTCTGCAACATTCCTTACTTCTAAAGCGCAGCACTCTACCCCAGCAGCTTGCGCAGCAGCTCCCGCACCTCCTTCGGCGAGGCCACGTGGAAGCGCGCCGACGAATGCGCAGCCGAACCCACGCGAATGGTGTAGGCTTCGGCTGGCAGCGCCCGAAAGGTGTCCTCGTCGGTCCGGTCGTCGCCCATGGCCAGCGTGAACCCGGGGCTGTATTGGCTGAGCCAGCGCGCTGCGGCCGTGCCCTTGTTGATGCCGGCGTTTTTGAGTTCCAGCACCTTGTTGCCTTCCAGCACCTGCAAATCGGTATTGGAAGTCATGAAAGTGAGGTGGTTGAGCAACTCACGGGCACGCACGACGCCGAGCTCTTCGTCAACCCGGCGGTAGTGCCACACCAGGGAGTAATCCTTTTCTTCGATGAACGAGCCGGCGGTGCGGGCCACGTACATTTCCAGCACCGGGCGCAGGTCGCGCTTCCAGTCGTTGCGCATGGGCTGGAAAAGGCTCCACTCCTCGCCCGCCGCGCGCAGCCACACGCCGTGCTCGGCAATGAAATCGACGTGCAGGTCGCCCAGCCAGGTGGCCAGCGTGTTGCGGTCGCGCCCGCTGATGATGACCACGCGGTTGCCCGGCACCTCGCTCAGGGCCCGCAGCAGCAGGCGCAGCTCCTGGTCGGGCTGCACCCGCTGCGGGTTGTTGTGGAACGGCATCAACGTCCCGTCGTAGTCCAGCAGCAGCAGGCGCTGGTCGGCGGCGTGGTACTCCTCCAGCAGCTGGGTGGTGGGGGCGGGCGCCAGGCTTTCCGTGGCCAGGGTTTGTTGCTTCATTTTGGTGTAGGCCAGCTGATTGAGAAAGAGTTTCGTCCAGGAAAACACGTTGTAGCGCTTCACCAGGGTTTGCATCGCCGTCATGCGGCTGACCTGCTCGTCCTCGGGCATCACCAAGGCCTCGTGCAGGGATTCGGCCAGTTGGTTGATGTCGGTGGGGTTGATGATGAGGGCATCGGACAGCTCGCGGGCGGCGCCGGCGCGCTCGCTCAGGATGAGCACGCCCCGCTGGTCGCCTTTGCTGGCCACGAATTCTTTGGCCACCAGGTTCATGCCGTCGCGCATGGGCGTCACCAGCGCCACTTCCGCCAGCCGGTACAACGAAGCCAGCTCTTCCATGGGCAGGGCCCGGTAGAAGTAATGAATGGGGTTCCAGCTGATGGTACGGTACGCCGCGTTGATGCGGCCCACCAACTCGTCGATTTCCTCTTTCAGCGCCGCGTATTGCGCCACCTGGTCGCGCGAGGGCACCACCAGCATAATCAAGCTCACCTGCTCGCGCCACTCCGGGTAGCGCTGCAACAGCAGCTCAAAGGCCCGGATGCGCTGGGCAATGCCCTTGGTGTAGTCGAGCCGGTCGATGGACAGAATCACCCGCGTGTTGCGCAGCACCTCCCGGTACACCGCTTCGTGCCGTTGGGCTGCTTCCGACTGAGCCGCCTCGGCGTAGCGCTGGTAATCGATGCCCATGGGGAAGGAATCGACGCGCACGGCGCGGTTGTCAACCTCAAGCTGGCCGTTTTGCGCCGGCAGCCCCAGCAGCTGCGACACCGAGCTGAGGAAATGCCTCAGGTAACCGAAAGTATGGAAGCCAATCAGGTCGGCCCCCAGCATGCCCCGGATGAGCTCCGTGCGCCAAGGCAGTACCCGAATCAGCTCGTAGGAGGGAAACGGGATGTGGAGGAAAAAGCCGATGGTGGCCTCGGGCCGGGCGCGGCGCAGCATTTCGGGCAGCAGCAGCAGCTGGTAGTCGTGCACCCAAATGGTGTCTTCGGGCCCCGCCAGCTCCAACACGGCCCGGCAGAATTTCTCGTTCACGGTCACGTAGGCATCCCAATGGGCCTGCTCGTAGGTGGCGAACTGCGTGAAATAGTGAAACGTGGGCCAGAGCGTGGAATTGCTGAATCCCTCGTAGAAATCCCGGATTTCACCTTCGGTCAAAAACACCGGCGCCATGCTGTCGCCCTGCAGCTGCTCGGTGACGTATTCTTCCTCGGCCGAGTCGTTCACATACAGGCCGGGCCAGCCCACCCACACGTTGCCGTCGGCCCGGTAAATAGAGCCCAAACCGGTGGCCAGGCCGCCTTCGCTGGGTTGAAAAGTAAGGGATTCTTCGGTCCGCTGCACCTTCGTGGGAAGGCGGTTAGATACGATAATGGTACGCGGCATAACTCAATGGAAAGGATGGCAAACCCTTAGGCTTACGGTCCAAAACCAACTTTAGCCGACTTTTCGCCATTTTCTAGTGGCCTTTCGGAGACAATTCCGGAATGCATTGCCGCCAAAAAACCGGCTATAAAAAACCCCGCCTCAGGGGCATAAGGCCCGCATTCTGCCGAGCTGACAATTTGCTTTCCTGCCTATGTGAGCCCAGCGCTTTATTCCAGCGCGTGCGCCAAATCGGCCAGCAGCTCTTCCGCCGGCTCGATGCCCACGCTCAGCCGAATCAAGCCCACGGTGATGCCCAGCTCGGCGCGCTGCTCGTCCGTCAGGGCGCGGTGCGAAGTGGAAAGCGGGTGCGAGCACGACGAATCCACGCCCGCCAGCGAAGGCGCGAACGGAAACCGCTGGCTGCGCTGCATGAAGCGGTTGACCGCCGCCGCATTGTTGGGCAGCCGAAACGAAAGCATGCCGCTGAAGCGCCCACCGCCCTGCACCATGGCCAGCGCGTGCTGGGGGTGCGTGGCCAGGCCGGGGTAATACACGGCCTCCACGGCCGGGTGCTGGTCGAGGTATTCGGCTATCAACCAAGCGTTTTCGCTGTGCGCCGCCACGCGCAGGCGCAGGGTTTTCATGCCGCGCACGCTCAGCCAGCTTTCCATCGGGCTCAGCGTCAGGCCAAACACCATCCCGATTTGGCGCAGCCGGGCCGCGTCCCCGGCGGTGCGGGCCACCACCACGCCGGCCGTCACGTCGGAGTGCCCGGCCAGGTACTTGGTCACGCTGTGCAGCACCACGTCGGCGCCGTGCGCCAGCGGCTTGGTGAGTGCCGGCGTGGCAAACGTGTTGTCCACCACCAGCTTTATTCCGGCCCCCTGGCATTCGGCCACCAGCCGGCGCAGGTCCACCACGCGCAGCAGCGGGTTGCTCATCGTTTCGCAGAGCAGCAGCCGGGTGGTGGCTTGCAGGTGGGGCTTGAGGTCGTACAGCTCCTCAAACGGCACGTAGGTGGCCGTGATGCCCAGCCGCGCCAGCTCCAGGTTCAGCAGCGCCGCCGAGCCGCCGTAGATGTCCGCCGCGCACAGCACGTGGTCGCCGGCCTGGCAGTAGGTCATCAGGGCCGCGAAAATGGCGGCCATGCCCGAACCCGTCGCCAGGGCGCCCACTCCGCCTTCCCAGCGGCTCACGGCTTCGGCTAGCTCGTCGCTGTTCGGGTTGCCGTTGCGCGAGTACATGTAGCGGCTCCCCGGCTCGTCGTGGTACTGCTGAATCGCGTCCAGGTCCTCGAACTTGAAAACCGAGCTTTGGTAAATCGGGGTGATTTTGGGTTTGATGACCGTCTGGTTCATGGGCGCAGCGAGTGGACAATGTCCGGCAAAGGTCGGCAACGCCGGGCAGCTTCCGCGCTACACTGACCCTTGGCGCCCCAGCCGGTTTTCGCGGCGGAACACCTGCATCAGCACCAGCAGGTAGGACACCAGCAGCGGCCCCACCACCAGCCCGATGATGCCAAAGATTTCCACCCCCAGCAGCAAGCCCACCAGCGTCACCAAGGGGTGAATGTCGCCCATGCGCTGGGCCAGCATGATGCGCAACAGGTTGTCCACGTTGATAATCACAATGAAGCCCACCAGCAGAATGCCAATGCCCTGGGTGTTTTGGCCCTGCGAAAACTGATAGAGCGCCGCCGGCCCCCACACCAAAGGAGTGCCCAACACCGGCAGGAAAGCCATAAAAAACGCCACCACCGTCCAGAACATCGGGTCCGGCACTTGAAAAATCCAGAGCGTGAGTCCCGTCAGAATGGCCTGCACCAACGCCACCAGCACTTGGCCCAGCACGTTGGCGTTCACGTTGTTTTTGAGGGACTCGCCCAGCTCCTGCAGGGTTTCGTTTCGGAACGGCAGGTAGCGATGCAGGCCCTTCAAAAAGCCTTCTTCCTGCGTGAAC
Organism: Hymenobacter sp.; assembly: GCA_036387695.1. Lineage (GTDB taxonomy): Bacteria > Bacteroidota > Bacteroidia > Cytophagales > Hymenobacteraceae > Hymenobacter. The sequence continues at coordinate 6,381 of DASVTG010000239.1, forward strand.
ATGTAGTACATGGTGAACAGCATCAAACCCACAATCAC
>DASVTG010000240.1:0-10167 GCA_036387695.1 Hymenobacter sp.
CCGGTGGAGAGGGGAAACCGGACAGGCGCAAGCAATATCCTAGCAAAAAAGACCCGCTCTTCAGTGGGTCTTTTCATTTCCAATCGTTTTTCCAATCGTTGCAGCCGAACCGGTGCCCCCTCTTCATCGGGGAGGGGGTCAGGAGTGAGGCGTACGTCAGGCTACTTCGCCCTGCTTCTCCAGGTCAAATACCTCACCCAGTAGGGCCACCAGCTTGTCGGCTTCGTCGCGCTTGCAGGCGGATTTGAGGTGCAGCACGTGCTGCTTCAAAATCTTCTGCATCAGCGAGCGGGTGGCCTCGTCAAGGAGCTTGCTTTCGGCGGGCGTGGCGCGCTTTTGGTAGCGGTCCAGCTCTTCCTGGCGCAGGGTTTCGAGGCTGGCCTTCATCTTCTGGATGAGCGGCGACACCATCATTTCCTTGGCCCAGTCGTTCAGGCCCACGAGGCTTTCGGCGATGATGGCCCGCACCTGGGGCACGGCGGCCAGGCGGGTTTGCAGCGCAGCCGAGGCTTTGCTTTGAATGGCGTCGATGTTGTACACCAGCACGCCGGGCACCTGCTCCACGTCGGAGGCGATGCTGCGGGGCACGCTCAGGTCGATGAAGAACTTGAAGCTGAGCACGTCCAGGTGTTCCACCAGCTCGCGGGTGAAAAACGGCTCGCTGCGGTTGATGGACGAGATGATGACGTCGGCTTCTTTCAGCGCGGGCACCAGGTCTTCAAAATCCACGAGGCGCATGCCGCATTCTTCGGCCAGCTCTTCGGCCTTGCCGCGGGTGCGGTTGCAGATGGTGATGTCGCCAAAGGCCTTGCTGGCGGCCAGGTGGCGGCACACGTCGGCGCCAATTTCGCCCAGGCCCACCACCAGCACGCGGGGGTTGGCCACGTCGGCGGTCAGCTCTTCCACCAGCTCCAGGGCCGCGTAGCTCACAGATGCCGCGCCGTCGCGGAAGCTGGTTTCGGTTTGCACGCGCTTGTTGGTGAAGAACACCGTGTGCAGCAGGCGGTGCAGGAAGGGGCCCGCGGCGTCGGCGTCGGCGGCCCACTGGTAGGCCGTTTTCACTTGGTTGCTGATTTGCAGGTCGCCCACCACCTGGGCGTCGAGGCCCATGGCCACTTCGAACAGGTGCTGGGTAGCGGCGTCGGCGTCGAGCAGCAGGTCGAAGTAAGGGAAGAACTCGCCGATGTCGGCGCGGTCCTTCAGGTGACCCAGGGCGAGGATGATTTCGCGGCTGCGGTCGTCCTCGGCGGCGTAGTAGACTTCGGTACGGTTGCAAGTGCTCAGCACCAGCAGGTCCGAAAGGCCCAAGTCGTGGTGCAGCGTGTTCAGGAAACGGCGACAAGCGGCTTCGTCCAAAGAAAGCAGCTCGCGGATGGCCAGCGGGGCTTTCTTGAAGGAGAGGCTAACGGCCTTGAAAGGATGGGACATAGAGCAAATCGGCACGAAACCGGACTACGAAATTACGGCAGGAATCGGCAAGTATGAAACAGTCAGAACAAGTCTCCGGTTCGGGCGGATGCAACTAAGTCTGAAACCGCCGTGTGGGCCGCTCGTACCTTTGCGCCATGCGCTCCCCCAACCCACCCGCTGCTGATTCTTCCCTCGTGCCCGCCCCGCCGGCGGTGGCTTCCGACGGCGCCGGAATGGCCGCCCATACGGCCGCGGCTGAGGCCGTTGCCCCTAAGCCAGCGCCCCGGCCGGCTCCCGCCGTCACCACGCCGCTGGCCTGGATGCTGCTGTTGCTGCTGGCGTCCATCTGGGGCACGTCATTTATTTTGATGAAGAAAGGCCTGGTGGTGTTTTCGGCCATGGAGCTGGGCGCCACCCGCGTGAGCGTGGCGGCGCTGCTGCTGCTGCCGTTTGCGCTAAAGCACGTGGGCAGCGTGGAGCGCAGCCGCTTCAAGTGGCTGGGGCTGAGCGGGGTGGTGGGCACGCTCATTCCGGCGTTCCTCTTTGCCTATGCCGAAACCAAGCTGGCCTCGGGGCTGGCCGGGGTGCTCAACGCCCTCACGGTGGTATTCACGCTGCTGATGGGCGCTTTGCTGTTTGGGCAGCGGCTCACGGGCTTGCGGGTGCTGGGCATTGCGCTGGGGCTGGTGGGCACGGTGGTGATGCTGCTGCTCGGCGGCAGCGGCGGCCCCGATACGCCCACCGGCGAGGGCAACGCCTGGTACGGCATCTACATTCTCATCGCCACGCTGGGCTACGGCCTGAGCGTGAACGTCATAAAGCACAAGCTGGACGGCATGACGCCCATGGCCGTGACGGCCGTGCTGCTGCTGCTCATTGGCGGTCCGGCGCTGGCGTACTTGCTGGCGGGCACGGGCTTTTTGCACAAGCTGGCCACGGCGCCCGGGGCCTGGGAGGCGTTCGGCTACATTGCGCTGCTGGCCACCATGAGCACGGCCGTGGCCATGGTGCTCTTCAACCGGCTCATTCAGCAGTCCACGGCGCTGTTTGCCTCGTCCAGCACCTACCTCATTCCCATCGTGGCGCTGGCCTGGGGCGCGCTCGACGGCGAGGCTTTCAACCTGTGGCACTTTGCGGGCATGGTGGTCATCCTCGCCGGCGTGCTCATCATTCACCGGGCCCGGTGAGGGAGGGTGGGAGGAAACAGACCGGTCATGTCGAGCGCAGCCGAGACATCTCGCGTGGGGTAGTGACTCAATCGTTAAACGAAGCGAGCGAGATGTCTCCGCTGCGCTCAACATGACGTTCTGCCTCACAACTCTCCTTCCCCCCTTCACTCATTGACATACGGCCATTGCTGGAACCGCTCTGCCAGGCCCGCCTGCCGGGCATTGCCGCGCAGGTAAGCCAGCAGGCGGCTGAGCTCGGCCTCGTCCTGCACGGCGTATTCAAACCAGCCGGGCTGCCAGAATTCGGCTTCCGGGGGCAGCTTGGGGCGCAGCAGGCGGCGGCAGGCGGCGGCCGTGCGCAGGTGCAGCAGGTCGATGGCTTTGGCGAAGGACAGGGGGCTGCTTTCCGGCAAATGCAGCACGAGGTGGACGTGGTTGGGCAAGATGGCGAAGCCGTGCACCGCAAAGCCGGTTTCTTCCAGCATCATGATTTCGCCGGCCAGCCCCTCAGCCAGTTTCTCGTTTTCAAAGTAGCGCGGGCCGATGGGCGCGCGGTCGAGCACGGCGTCGAACCGCGCGAAAAACTGCTTCTGGGCGCGGCGGGAGTCGGTGCCGGCTTCCTGGGCCTGGCGCAGCGCGGCCTGCAGCTCGCGGCGGCTGGCGGCGGGAATGGTGCCGTGCAGGCGGAAGGTGAGAAAGCTGGTTGGCACGAGGGATGCAGCAGGACAACTGGTCATTGAATGGGGAGCCGAACCACCGGATGCTCCGGCTGAGCTTATCTGGTTTTGGCATCGCGATAAAATTCAATAAAAATTGTTTGAAAAAAATGACAAAAGTGCGTTTGTGCCGTATTAGAGGTAGTAACGAGCCTGCGCAGAGGAAATACCATAGTTCGAAATCAAGGAGAAAGTCGCCAATGGACCTTGCACAACTCATTGAAAGCGAGCAACGATTTAAGTCGTTGTTTGAAAATAACCCCGACTTCGTGTTATTCCAGGACCAGGCCGGCGTCATACTGGACGCTAACCCGGCGGCCTTGGCGCTGCTGGCCGAAAGCAAGGAAAAAGTGGTGGGGCAAACCTTCAATGCGTTTCTGCCCGTGGAGCTGCGGAGCTTGTTCACCCGCAAGCTGCAGGAAGCCTTTGAGGGCCACAAGGTGAAGTTCGACACGGAAGTGCAGTTTGGAGAGCGCACGCCCATTTCGCTGAGTGTGACCAAGGTGCCGCTGACCGTGGAGGGCACCGTGACCGGCGTGCACATGGTGGCGCGCGACGTGACGGAACTGTTCGCCTCTCACCGCATCATCCAGGACCAGGCCCACCGCCTCAACACGGTTTTTGAAAGCATTACCGACGCGTTTTTTCTCCTCGACCGCGACTTCCGCTTCACCTACATGAACAGCGAAGTGGAACGGCTGCTGGACGTGAACCGCCACACGGCGCTTGACCGGCCCATCCAGGAAGTGGTAAAGCCCGACGACGACGGGGCGCTGTACCGGCAGCTGGTCAACGCCTACCAAACCGGCCAAGCGGCGCATTTTGAAGCGTACTACGACAAAACCAACCGCTGGCTCGAAGTAAAAGCTTTCCCTTCGGAAGAGCAGTTGTCGGTGTATTTCTCCGACGTGACCGAAAAAGTGAAGTCGCAGGAGGAGATGTACCGCCAGCACAAAGACTTGCAGCAGTTCACCTACATCGTGTCGCACAACCTGCGGGCGCCCTTGGCCAACGCCCTGGGCCTGGTCGATTTGCTGAATTCCGTGCCCCGCGAGTCGGCTGACTACACCCAGGCCCTCGCCAACCTCCGCACCAGCGTGCAGCAGCTCGACACCGTACTGCGCGACATGAACACCATTCTGTCGGTGCGCGACCAGCAGGACGTGGCCGCGCCCGAAGTGGTGCCGCTGGCCGATGTGGTGCGCCAAGCCAGCCAGACCCTGCAAGAGCCGTTGCGCCAGCACAGCGGCGAGCTGCTCGTCAACATTCCCGAACCCCTGAGCGTGCGCGCCAACCGCGCCTACCTCTACAGCATTTTCTTCAACCTGCTCTCCAACGCCCTGAAGTACCGCGCCGCGGGGCGGCCCTTGCGCGTGGAGGTTTCGGCCACGGCGCGTCCGGAAGGCGGCATCGACATTGCGGTGGCCGACAACGGCTCCGGGTTCGACCTGGAGCGGGCCGGCGCCGACGTGTTCCGGCTCTACAAACGCTTCCACACCGGGCAGCCGGGCCGCGGCATGGGCCTCTACCTCGTCAAGACCCACGTAGAAGCCATGGGCGGCACCGTGGAAGTACAAAGCACCGTGGACGTGGGCACCCGATTCCTCATCCGACTGCCCTAGCTACCTTCTAGCCTTTCCTTGCAATGGACACCCTCCTCATCGACGACGATTCCATCGGCCTGTTTCTGACCGAACGGTTGCTTAAACGCGAAAAGTTTTCCGAAGACATTGCCTCGTTTTCCGGCGCTGAAGAAGCGCTGGCTTTTATCCGCACCGTGCCCGAAGGAGACGTGCCCCGCGTCATTTTTCTGGACCTGAACATGCCCGTGATGGACGGGTGGGAGTTTCTGGAGGCCTTGCGTCCTTTGGAGGAGCAGCTGCGCGGGCGCTGCTGCATCTTCATCCTCACCTCGTCGTTGGCGCAGTCCGACACGGTCCGGGTGCACGAGTTTCCGTTGGTGACCGGGCTCATTCACAAGCCCATCGACAGCGCCCAGATTCAGGCGGTGCGGGCCCATCTGGCCACCCAGCCCGCGGGCACCTAGGCCGCGGGCGCGGCGTTGGGCAGCCGGATGTGAAACGTGCTGCCCTCGTTTTCCGCGCTCTCAAACCAAATGGTGCCGCCGTGGAGGTGCACCAGCGTTTGGATGAGGTGCATGCCCAAACCCGTTGATTTTTCGCCGCGCAGGCCCGGCCGCCGGGCTTTGGTGAAGCGGTCGAACAGCACCGGGTGCAGCCGCGCCGGAATGCCGATGCCGTTGTCGGCCACGGTCACGAGCACGTGGTCGGGGCGCTGCTCCAGTGCCACGGCAATGCGGCCGCCCTCGCGCGTGAACTTGATGGCGTTGGACATCAAATTGTTGACCACCTGCAAAAACTTGTTGTGGTCGATTTCGACGTACAGGTGAGGGTGCGAGCTGTTGAAGGAGAACGTTTTGGCCACCAGGCGTTCCCCTTGCTGGTAGGTCTCCACCACTTGGCCCAGGGCTTGGGCCAGGTCCACGCGCTGGCGCTTGAGCTCCACGCTGGCCGAGTCCATGAACTCGCTGTCCACAAAGTCGCGGATGAGGTTCACGCTCTCGCGGCAGGTGTTTTGCATCACCTGTATCATGTGCTGCACTTGCGGGTCCTGCAGCACCTGGGTTTTCTCCTGAATGAATTCGGCCAGCTGCTGGAGCATGTTGAAGGGCCCGGCCAAGTCGTGCGAGAGGATTTCCAGCGTGGTGTTTTTCTTGGCCATGTACAAGTCGGCGTTGCGCAGGTATTCCTGCTCCACGGTCACGTCCTGCATGGCCCCGGAGAGGAGCACCTGGCCGTCGCTGGCTTCCGAGCGCTGGGCCTGCACGGCCATCCAGCGCAGGGGCGCGTCGGGGCGGGGCTGCAGGCGGAGCAGCAAGTCGTCGTGCAGCTGCCCGGCGGCCAGTTGCGCAAAGCAGTTGCGGGCGTAGGCCTGGTCGTCGGCGGGCAAATAGGCCAGCAGGGTGGGGAGGTCGGCGTCTACCTGCTCGCGCCGGCGGCCGGGAAATAATCGCTCGTAGGCCCCGCTCACGTACAGCATTCGCCCTTCTGTAACGCTGTAGACAAAAAAGGCTTGTCGACTTCCTTCTAGCAGGTGTTCAAATAGTTCGGTGGGAGGAAGCATGAGAGCAAGGGCAGGAAGCAGGGTGGGTGGGCCGCGCCGCCACCACAAAGAAGGGCAAAAAGTGGGGAGAAATAGTCATAATAATCGATGGTTCACCCTCGAAATACAAAGTTATCGGCCGGTTGGCGAACATGCGCCTAGTGGGGCCGCCCCGGCCATTCGGGGACGCTTCGGGCGGGCGCCCAACCCGCGGCGCCCCCCGCCATGCCGCGCAAGCACCGCCCGGGGCAAAGGCCCGAAAAGTGAGTTGCAATCAGGCATCAAAGCGGCGAAATGGCCCGGCACAAAACCCGGCGTCTTCGGGCTAGCGGTGCCGGGGAAATGGCTTGAGGGCCTTGCATAAATTTTTTGTTTCGAACGGCAACGCGGCCGCAACCCCGGGTGGGCGCAAGCGTCTTTGGCCCAAGCGAAGCCGCTTAGCTTCAGTTTCTTAACCGGTAATGCATGAAAGCAATAGGTACGCATTGAAAACACTTGCCTAACACGTCGAAAAAGTTGCCCTTTGGCGGGCCGTCCGGCAGCAGAGTTGCGGCTCTGCCGGACGTTCCGCCGTGCTTTTCTCTCCTTTTTTCTGTCTTCATTTCCTATTGCCATGAAAAACCTGCTGTTGTGCGCAGCCGCCCGTTGGGGCCGGCGCGCTTCTTTTCCGTTGGCCAGCGTGTTGCTGGGCCTGGGCTTAGCCACCCCGGCCGTGGCGCAAGAGGCCTCCCGCTGGGCGGGCGTCGAGAAAGTGTCGGATTTTAGCTACCGCGTGTGGGCCTGCAACCCCGCCGGCAAGCCCGGAGCTATTCGGCTGGTCGATAAAAAAGGCCTGATTTATTACGAGCAATTCAGCTCGGCGGTCAACTTTGGCCGACAGCTCAACTTCTCCAACCTGCCGGGCGGAGAATACGCCCTGCTGGTGAAAATAGGCCGGGAAACCCACCGCTTCGACCTCAACATGAAAAGCGAATCGCGGCGCTGGGTAGAAGTGAAAAACTCCAACGCCTGGCCCAACCGCAGCCTGGTGAGCCTGCAAGCCGCTGCGCCCGAGCCCGTTCGCTAATTCTGCGCCGCATACACCGCCCCGGGCGCGAACCGGCACCGCAACAAAGGGCCGCGCCCCACTTTAACACTTTATCACCACACGTAACAACGCGGGCCCCGGACGACTAAGCGTCCGGGGCCCGCGTTTCTGTTTGCCGGTATTGCTGACTAGGATACGACCTGAGCCGGGGCGGCCTGGCCCAGCTTGGAGTTCTGGTAGCCGTAGCCGAAGTACACGGCCAGGCCAATGAGCAGCCACACGAAGAAGAGCGTCCAGTTGCTGATGCCCAGCTCGGTCATCAAATACAGGTTGATGAGCAGGCCCAGGGTGGGCAGCAGCGACAGGCTTTTGCGGAACGACAGCACGCTGAGGGCGATGCAGAACAGGAAAAATACCAGCGTCGGAATCTGGTGGGCGAAGCCACCGGTGACTTTACCGGTCAGCGCATCGGTTTGCAGCCAGCCGTGCTGCCCGCTCACATCCACCCAAAACTCGTGGTTACTAGCTGCGTTGTAACGGATAAGCAAAACGGCGCCCACCGTCAAAATCAATGCCACCAGCCACTTGCCGTTGATGTACGGCACCTTGAAGCGGGCCTCGGAACGGCCGTAAGGGTCGATGATGAGGATGCCGCCGCACACCAGCGCAAACGCGAACAGCGTGCCGATGCTGGTGAGGTCGACCACCAAATCCATGTTGAGAATGAGCGCCGGCACCGCCACAAAAAAGCCCGTGACGATGGTGGCAAACGACGGCGTGTGGAAGCGCGGGTGAATTTTGGAAAACACCTTGGGCAGCAGCCCGTCGCGGCTCATGGTGAGCCAGATGCGCGGCTGGCCCAGCTGAAACACCAACAGCACCGAGGCCATGGCAAACACGGCGCTCACGGCCACCAAGCCCGACAAGCGGGGCATGCCCACCTTGGCAAACACGAAGGAAAGCGGGTCGCCCACGCCCAGCTCTTTATACGAAACCATGCCCGTGAGCACCAGCGTGATGATGACGTAGAGCACCGTGCAAATGACGAGGGCGTACATCATGGCCTTGGGCAAGTCGCGCTGCGGGTTCTTGCACTCTTCGGCAGTGGTCGAAATGGCGTCGAAGCCGATGTAGGCGAAGAACACCGCTGACACGCCCTTGAGCACGCCAGTCACGCCGTTGGGGGCAAACGGCGTCCAGTTGCTGGGCTGCACATAAAAAGCGCCCACCGCGATGACAATGAATACAATAATCAGCTTGAGCAGCACCAGCAGGTTCGAGGCGTTTTTGCTTTCCTTGATGCCCACGTACACCAGCGCCGTGATGAGCACCGTGATGACGAAAGCGGGCAAATCAACCACGAAGTGGAAGCCGTTGAACAGTTCCGGGGCTTGGGTCCAGGCGGTGTAGCCGGCCATTTGCGTGGGCGTGGCTTCGGTGAGGGGCCGGCCGGCTTGCATCAGGGTCATCACGGCTTCGTAGCCCGCATGGCCCGTCTGCGTGCCCATGGTCAGCCACAGCGGAATGTGCACCCCGATGCCGTCCATGAGCCCGGTGAAATAGTCGGACCAGGAAATGGCCACCACAATGTTGCCCACCGCGTATTCCATAATCAGCGCCCAGCCAATAATCCAGGCCGCGAGCTCGCCAAACGACGCATACGCGTAGGTGTAAGCCGAGCCGCTGACGGGAATGGTGGCCGCAAACTGCGCGTAGCACAACGCCGAAAACGCGCAGGCAATGGCCGTGAACACAAAGAGCAGCGACACCGCCGGGCCGCCGTCCAGGCTGGCCTTGCCGATGGTGCTGAAAATGCCGGCCCCGATGATGGCCGCAATGCCCAGCGCCGTGAGGTCGCGCACGGTGAGGTGGCGGGCCAGGCCGCCGGGGGAGGGGCCTTCGTGGTCGGCCGGTGGGTTTTGGAGGATGGCCGCAATGGTCTTGCGGCGAAACAGGGACTTTGGGGAACTCATGCAGGAACGGGAAGCGGGTTTCGGGGCGAAAAGATAACGCCCTGACGCGGGTTCCGGTCCGTGGCCGCACTTGCCGCGGCCTAGCGCACCAGGCCACTCAACACACTGCCGCCCACGTGCACCATCATGGAGCCGCTGCCCAGCCGCACCGGTAGCCCCACCGAAAAGCTGCCCAGGCCGCCGTAGCTGCCATACCCGTAGTCATTGCCGTAGCCGGGCGCCCCGCGCAAAGCCAACGGCGCAAAGGCCGGGTTGGCCACCTGCCCCTCGGCGCCGGGGCTGAGGGGAGCCGCGCTGCCATAGGCCTGCACCCAGTAAGGCGACAAGCTGTACTGCACAAAAGGCCGCGCCCGCTTGCTCGACGAGCCCAGCACGTAGCGCAGGTAGGGCTGTACGCCGTACCCCACCCCGCCAGCCGCCAGCACCGGGCTATAGTTGCCCGACACGTACGCGCCCGCCAAAAAATGCCCTTGGCTGGGCGCCGCCGGGGCCGGAACTTCCAGGCCAAGCGCGTTGCCAGGCTGCACCTGGGCCCGGCTGTGAAAGGGGAGGATGAGCAGCGCCAGCGGCGCGAGACGATGGAAGGGCATGGGAAAGGGAAAAGTGGACCGGTAAACAAGATACAGGATTCCGCGCGCTACAGAGAACATGACTTGTACGGATGCGCTTGCAGATGAGCCATTCGCGAATAGTTTGGTTGCCAAGTGCATTTTCAATTCTGGGCAGTTAGACATTGCTGAACAGATGCG
>DASVTG010000241.1:0-3597 GCA_036387695.1 Hymenobacter sp.
TAGATAATAAGAGCGTTAGGACAGCATAATAACGTATATTTGTTAAATATACTTTGGTTCGTAATTATATTATATGCCGGATTTTTACAATTCTACTATTGTAACATCTATTCCCGACGTCCAGCCCTCGCTTGGGTGCGATGCGCTGAAAGCCGAAGCACAAGTGGCCGAACTGCAACGGGCGCTGGCCGATACGCAGGCTGCCCTGCGCGAAGCCGAGCAGCGCTTGGCCGACCAGCAAGACCAGTACGAGACCATTCTCAACCACCTCAAAGTGGAGGTGGCCGTATTTGATGCCGAAGACCGGTACCAGCTGGTCAACCAACAGGCCGTTAAGGACCCCGGGGTGCGCGAATGGATTCTGGGGAAGAACGACGTGGAATATTGCGAATACCGAAAGCGGCCCGCGGAGGTGGCCCTTATCCGCCAGCAGCAATTTGAGCGGGCCGTGGGGTCGGGTGAGGAAGTGACGTGGGAAGAATCCCTGGATTCGGACCAGGGGCCGCGGCAGGTGCTGCGGCATTTCATTCCCGTGTTCGCGGCCGACGGGACGCTGCGCATGGTGGTGGGCACCGGCACCGACGTAACGGCTCGCCGCCAAGCCGAGCGGCTGTTGGAAGAGCAGCGCGAATTCTACGAATTTGCGCTCAACCAGATGCCCTGCGACATGGCCGTGTTTGATGCCGGGTTTCGTTACCTGTTTGTGAACGCCAGCGGCATCAAGGACCCCGCGGCGCGCAAATGGGTCATTGGCAAGGACAATTTCGACTACTGCCGCCAGTACAACCACCCCATCAGCATTGCCGAGGAGCGGCATGTGCGCTTCACCCAGGCCGTGCAGGAGCGGCAGCTGGTGACGTACGAGGAAGCTTTTCAGCGGCCCACCGGCATCCGCCACCAGTACCGGTGCCTGCAGCCCGTGTTTCACGCCGATGGCAGCCTGCACCTCATCGTGGCCTACGGCCTGGACATCACGGAGCGGGTGCAGACCGAGCAGGCCCTGCGCCACGCCAAGCTGGCGGCCGAATCGGCGGTGCGGGCCCGTGAGATTTTCCTGGCCAACATGAGCCACGAAATCCGCACGCCGATGAACGCCATCCTGGGCATGAGCCAGCTGCTGGCCAAAACCGAGCTTGCGCCCGACCAAGACAGCTACCGGCAAGCCATCAGCACTTCGGCCGAGCACTTGCTGGTCATCATCAACGACATCCTGGACCTGACCAAGCTGGAAGCCGGCAAAATGACGCTCGAGCAGGTGGGCTTTACGCCGGTGCACTTGCTGGCCGAAATCGAGCAGACCCTGCACTACAAAGCCGTGGAAAAAGGCCTGTGCCTGCGCACGCTGGTGGAGGCCACCGTGCCGCGCGTGCTGCTCGGCGACCCCTACCGCATCCGGCAGGTGCTGCTGAACCTGGCCGGCAACGCCATCAAGTTCACCGAAGCCGGCCGGGTGTCCATCACCTGCCACTTCAAAGCCGATGCGGACGAGGGCAGCGGCGAGATTGTGTTCCGGGTGGCCGACACCGGCGTGGGCATTGAGCCGGAGTTCATGAAGAGCATTTTTCAGGAATTCAGCCAGGAAGATTCGTCGGTGACGCGCAAGTTTGGCGGCACCGGCCTGGGGCTGAGCATTTGCCGCAACCTGCTGCAGCTGATGGGCAGCGACGTGCAGCTGCAAAGCGCCAAAAACAAGGGCACCGTCATCGAATTCGCGCTGCGCCTGCCCGTGGGCACGCCCGCCGACCTGGCCCCCAAGCACGCGCTGCCGCTCGACAGCTCCACCCGCCAAAGCCTGCGCAACAAGCAGGTGCTGCTGGTGGAAGACAACCGCTTTAACCGTCAGATTGCCAAAACGTTCCTCGCCCACGCGCACGTGCAAGTGACCGAGGCCGAGCACGGCGCCGAGGCCGTGGAGCTGGTGCGGTACCGCCGCTTCGACCTGATTTTGATGGACATTCAGATGCCGGTGATGGACGGGTACGCGGCCACGGCCCTGCTCCGCCAGCAAATGGGCCTCACCACGCCCATTGTGGCCCTCACGGCCAACGCCGTGAAAGGCGAGCGGGAAAAATGCCTCGCGGCGGGCATGAACGGCTACCTCACCAAGCCGTTTAAGGAAGAGGAGCTGCTGAAAATTGTGGGCGAGTGGACGCTGCTGCAGCCCGTGGCGGTGGCCGAACTGGAAGCCAGCGCCGAGGAAAGCGGCTTCCTGCTGGCCCCGGCGCCGCCCGCCATGCCCGCCGAAATGAAGCTGTACGGCGTGGAAGAACTACTAAAAGTGGGCCAGGGCGACCCGGCCTTTGTGGCCTTCATGCTGGAAACGTTCGTGGAAAGCTGCGAAGAAGCCATCGAGGGCCTCAACCAGGGCATGCTGACCGGCGACCTGGTGTTGCTGAAAACCACGTCCCACACCTTGCTGCCCAACCTGACGCATTTGCAGGCGGGGCACCTGTTGGGCCCGGTCGAGACGCTGGACCAGTGGCAGGGCAGTTTCAAGCAGGAGGTGCTTCAACCGTTGGTGGATTCCATCATCCTGCTGCTGCGCGAAGTCGTGACCCAAATCAAGCTCGATATGGCGGTTTAAGCCCTTCCGCAACGCGCCGCTGCAAGCAAGTTTCGCGCGTTGCGGGCCACTGCCGATTGGTAACTGATATCAAGTCCGGCAGGGATATGCATGGTCGCTATTGCTTTGATTAAAAATGTGTTAGTGAAGGAATTGCGCTATGCAAGCAGCGCAGTACGAGGGCGGCAACGTTTGTTGAGCAGACCGACCATGCTTTGGTGAACCAGGCAACTACTGAGCGCCGGCCGGCGTTGGGGGAGCTTGTAATTTGCTGAAATTAGCGCAGGCCTTGCCCGTTGGGCGTTGCTGCGAGCATGGTGTAGTTATGATTTCGTTGACGACTTCTCCCGTTTATATTTCCCGCAAAGCCCACCGCGTCGCCGTGGGGGCCTTGTTTTTCTTGCGGGGTTTGTGTTTTGCTACCTGGGCCTCGCGCATCCCGAGCGTGCAGCAGCGCATGGGCATCTCGGAGGCCGGGCTGGGCGGCGTGCTGCTGGCCATTCCGCTGGGGCAGCTGCTGTCGTTGCCCTTCACGGGCTGGCTGGTGGCCAAGGAAGGCAGCCGCAAGGTGGTGCTGTGGGGCGTGGTGCTCTACGCGGTGGCGCTGGTGGGCCTGGGCTGGGCCAGCAACCTCTACCAGCTGCTGCCCTGCCTGGCGCTGTTTGGCGTGGGCGGCAACCTGACCAACATCTCGGTGAACACCCAGGCCGTGGGCGTGGAACGGCTTTACAAGCACAAGCCCATCATGGCCTCGTTTCACGGGCTGTGGAGCCTGGCCGGCTTTGTGGCCGCGGGCGTGGGCGCGTTTATGATAGGCCACGCCATCACGCCGGGCGTGCACTTCGCCCTCATCGCGCTGCTGATAGGGGCCGGCCTGGCGGTGAGCGCCGGCCACACCGTGCGCGAAGACAGCGACGTGGACCCCAACCAACCCATCTTCGTCAAGCCCGACAAGGAGCTGCTGGGCCTGGGGGCCATTGCTTTTTGCGCGCTCATCTGCGAAGGCGCCATGTTTGACTGGAGCGGGGTGTATT
>DASVTG010000242.1:0-2097 GCA_036387695.1 Hymenobacter sp.
TCGGTGAAGGTTAGGCGGTAGTCGACTTCGGTGTCAAAAAACGGAGTGACGGAGGGCTGCGAAGCCGTTTCCGTGACCCGGAGCACGAAGCTGTTGCCGCCCTGGTTCCAGCTGGCGTTGAAAGTGGGGTAGCCCTGGCCCCTGAACCATTGCTGAAAAAAGTAGCCCAACGGCCGGCCGGCCTCGGCCTCAAACACGCGCTGCAAATCGGCGGTGCGGGCGGTGGAGCCCCGGAACTGACTTTGGTAAGTGCGCAGGGCCCGGAAAAACTTCGCGTCGTCGTTCAGCAAATGGCGCAGCATGTGAACGACCGCAGCGCCCTTTTTATAGCTCAGGTAGTAGTCAAAAATGCGGCCGACGTTGGCCGTATCCGCCACGTAGACGCTGCCTTGGTTCATTTGGGCCAGGCGGTGGGCATCGTCCATCCAGTTGCGGGCGTCGGCCGGAGCGGCGAAGGCTTGAAGCGACAGGCATTCGCCGTAGGACGCAAAGCCTTCGTTCAACCAGATGTCCTCCCAGCTGGCGCAGGTCACGTTGTCGCCGAACCATTGGTGAAACAGTTCGTGGGCCGTGAGCGTGAACGAGAAGCCGTCTTGCGAAGTCATGGTTTGGTGCTCCATGCCGCCGAAGATGGGCACGGTGCTGTGCCCGTATTTCTCATTGGCAAAGGGATACAGCCCCACCAAGGCCGAGAAGTTCTCGATGAAGCCGGCCGTCTGGTCGATGCGGGCCTTCCAGTAATCCAGGTAGTTCTGGTTGTACACGTAGTTAACGATGGGCACGCGCGGCCCGCCCGCCGGGTTGGCGTAGGTCACGTATTCAACGTAAGGCGCCACCGCCACCGAAATCAGGTAGTAAGCCATGGGATGGCGCGACTTCCATTCGTAGCGCACCTTGTTGGCGGGCAGCGGCACGGTGCGCACCAGCCCGCCGTTGGACCCCACTTTGTTGGGCAGCGTGGTGGTCACCCACACGTCCAACGAGTCGGCTTTGTCGGTCAGCACCTGCTTACACGGAAACCACTCGTGGGCCGCAAAGGGCTCGGACAAGGACCAAGTGACGTTGTAGGCGAACGTGGGCGCGTTCGGGTAGGTGTCGAGGTGCACCGTGCTGCGGGTGCTCAGCGCGTTGCCGATGGCGGCGGAATTGCCGCTGGGGGCCGTGCCGCGGTAGTAGATGCGGGCATCGGCCAGGGCGCCAGCCGGTACGGGCTGGGCCAGCGCAGCGGTGGCATCGGGCCCGGCCCGGCGAATGCCCGGCGAGCGCCGGCCGTTCACCACCACCGAGTCGATGAGCAGCGTGGCCGTGCCCGCCGGAGACCCACTCGGTGCTTGGTACAACTCGAAAGCCAAGGAATCCAGCGCCTGGGAGCCCACCTGAAGCCGCATCCACACGGAGCCCGCCACGTTAAGCGAATTATTTTCCAGGCTGAGGTCCAGCTTGTAATATTTCACGTCGTAGCGAGCCATTTTGCGGCGGTGCCCCACCGAAGACGTGGCCGTGCGCAGGGCCCCCTGCCCCCGGCTGGCGGCGCATAGCTGGCCTCCGTTGCGCGCTTCGGCGCCGAGGGCGCGGCCAGCGGCGCGGCTTGCGGGCGCCTGGGCCAACGACGGTTGAACGAAAGCAAATAGCGCGGTAATCAGGACAGCGAAACAAGTGCGGGGCATGCTGGACTTCTGGGGGCGCAACATTATGATAGTGCAAGGGTTGGAAAGGTGAGCGCAAGCAACCGATTGGCGGGGAAGCGGGTCAAAACACCCAGGACGAGGGCGGTGGCCATGAGGCTCTTGCCAAACGGCTACCACCCGGTAGTTGTTGGTTTTGGCGGCTGTATATTTCGGCTTTATCAGGATTTAGTACGCTTTTTCTTCCACACAATGGCTTTTCGCCTACGTTCGATAAGCCCTACCGCCTGGCTGCTGGTTCTCTGCAGCTGGCTGGTACTGGCCGGGCCGGCGCGGGCCTCGCACATTGTGGGCGGCGAGATGGAGCTGGTGCACAACACGGGCGAGTCGTACACGCTGTTTCTGAACCTGTACTTTGACGCCGTGAACGGCAGTTCCAGCGTGCTGGACGCGGACCTGACCGCCACCATTT
>DASVTG010000243.1:0-5373 GCA_036387695.1 Hymenobacter sp.
TGCCAGAAAGCGCCGCCGCCGCTCTTCTTCCGAAATAGTGACAGCCGCAGGTGTCGCTGTAGCTTTTACTCCTAACCGCTGCGCCAGACTCAGCAGCAAGTGCAGGTCGGATTCATTGGTGGGTTCTAAGACGAGAGTAGTAATCATGGTTGGCAGACCACAGATGGTGAAATAAGAAACCGCTGCTTCTGAGGCTAAGTTACACTGGAAGCTCCCGTTTCTTCAGCGGCGGGCGCAGCGGGCGGGGCGGTGAGGCTATCGTGGGGCAGAAGCTGTCGTATCGTTCCTGCGGCCGGGGCAGCGGACTACTTGGCCTGTGCGGATTTATCCGAGGTTTGTTGGTCGGCAACCCAATCCTGCAGGTCGATAGCATGTCAACAAAATGCTTCGTGTTGTGCGTGACCAGCGTTAGGCCATGAAACAAGGCAGTGCTGCCGATGAGCAAGTCGAAACTATCTACCACGCGGCCGAGACGGCGCAAGTGGGTTTTTATTTCCGCGAAGGTTTCCAAGGCTGGCCCAATCGGTAAAACCTGTTCAGCAAAGCTTTTGCGGAGCGCCGCCACGTCCAGCCGCTGTTTGGCTTGCCCAAGCAGGGGCGCTATTTGCGACGCCAAATAGCAGTTCGGCAATTGTAATTTCAGATAGGAAGCAATTCACTAATCCCACTGATTGTATTCGTTCCCGAATACCAAACTCGCCTTTGAGGTAAAAAACGCAGATGTTAGTGTCGAGCAAATAGCGTTGGCTCATAGCTCGATGTCGCGCTGCTCGGTGTGACGGGCTTCTTGCAGCATCCGGTTCAGTTCTTCGCCTGTTTCCTCGGATTTCCATGCACCAAACAGTGAGTAGAATATCCGTTCACGCTCCACTAATTCATCGGATTTAACTTCCATCGCCATTGGCGCTACTTGTGCATCAGCATTGCGGCTTTGCAGTTCGGCGGCTCCATACGGCAGGCTCCGTAGCCATTCTAAGATGGCGGCCTTTTCAGTTGGAAATTTGAGTTTCACTTCGAGTTCCACAGGTAGCTAAGTTACACAGAAGCGCCCGTTTCACTCAGCGGCGGGGGCAGCGGGCGGGGCGGCGGGGTAACACTCCATCAAGAAAGCCCCAAACAAAGAGCCCCGGCAGTTGCCGGGGCTCTTTGTTTGGGGCCCAAAGCAACCGGCCAGCGGTTGGGCGGGCGAAGCTAGTTGCTGCTTCGGCTACTTCAGCTTGATGCCTTGCGCCTCCATTTGCTTTTCCGCGGCGTTTTGGTTGGCCAGGTATTCGGCGTGCTGCTCGGGGGTGCGTGCGGTGCCAAGGCTGGCCAAGTGCTGCTGCACTTCGGCAGCCAGCAAATCGGTGCAGTACAACGGCGTGCCCGGCTGTTGCCGCCACGACTCGTGCAGGCTGCCGCCGTCCACGGCGTCGAAGCCAAGTTCATCTACCAGCGCCATTACTTTTTGCTTGGCGGTGGCATCGTCGCCGGCCACGGGCAGCGAGATGCGGCCGGGCGTGCCGCCGGGCACGCCCTTATTTTGCAGGTGGTCGGCGTAGATGTTGTTGAACACCTTCACCACCGGGCGGCCCAGGTGCTGCTGCACCCATTCGCTTTCGGTCAGGTCGCCGGTTTCCAGCTCCGGTATCTGGCCGTCGCGCAGATAGGGGTAGTAGTTGCTCGTGTCGATGATGGGCACATCGGTAGGCACGCCCTCGAACAAGTCCTTGGGCAAGTCGGGGATGTTTTTCAGCGGAATGGTCACCACGACGATTTCGCCGTGGCGGGCGGCTTCCTGAGCCGTAACGGGGGTAGCGCCGGTTTTCTGGGCCACTTCGCCCAAGGTTTCAGGGCCGCGGGAGTTGGCAATTTTAACCGAGTGGCCGAGGCTGGTGAGCCGCACGGCGAGGGCGCTGCCGATGTGGCCAGCCCCAATGATTCCAATGTTCATAAGCGTAGGATTTGCGGGTTAAGCGGGCCGCTAGGTTGTGAAGCGGCGCGTTCTAAGACCATCCGCAGGTTGGGATTGTTTTGCCCGGGTAGCCAATCCGCAGCAGGCAAGCCGCATACGGAAGCGGCCTGGTCAAAAGGCTGGAAAGGGTTAGGCCGGGTGCGCCTTTTAGCACCTGACTCTGCTTTCATCGTCCCGGCTTCCCAAACCAGGTGGCCTTACAGTGGCTCGCCGAAGTTGGGGGAGCCGTCCTCGTGCCAGGTGAAGGGCTTGGCCCGGATTTGCCGTGCCCAGCCGGCCTGGCTGCTGCGGGCGGCGTGGTAGATGATGTAATCCTGGCCCTCGACCTCGACAAAAGAGGCATGGCCCGGCCCGAAAATGGTGGCGGTTTTGTGGAACACGGGCGCAGGCTCCTTGCGCCAGGAAGCGGGGTCGAGCGGGTCGCCGCCCAGGTGGGTGAGCTGGCCGAGGCAGTAGTCGTCGGTCCAGCTGCCGCTGGCAGAGTATATGATGAACAAGCGGCCGTGGCGCACCAGCGCCTGCGGGCCCTCATTCACGTGCGGGTAGCCGTGTTTTTCCCAGTCCAGCTCGGGCCGGGAAATGCACACCCGGTCGGAGGCAATGGTCCAGGGGTTGCGCATCCGGGCGATGTAGATGTTCTGGCTGGCGTTGGCGAATCCTTCCCAGCCCGACCAGATGAAATACAGCTCGCCGCCCTCCGTGCGCAGCACCGAGCCGTCGATGGCCCAGCGGTCGGTCGGAATCTGGAGCTGGCCCAGGAATTCGTACTCGCCCTGCGGGTGGCCGGAAACCCCTTCCAGCACAAACATCCGCTCCGTGCCGTTCTGGGCGTTGTAAAGCGCGAAATAGATGTACCACCTCCCCTCAATCAGCTGGAGCTCGGGCGACCATATTTCCACGAATTCCGGGGTGGTGCCGTACTGGCTCGGCCACACCTGAATGAGCCCGGCCGTGGCCATTTCCGGCAAGCTGGCAAATTGGGCGACCAGGATTTTCTGCTTCAGCCGGTCCACGGTGCAGTAGTACAGCTGGCCCTCGTGGGCAACAACCCAGGGGTCTTCGCCGTCGGGCACCAGCACGTGGGTTTGGTCGCCGCTGGGCGGCCGGGCGCGGGCCTTGGCCGTCAGCTCGTTGATGGCGGCAACCGTCATTGGCGAAAGCTGCGCCTCCTGGTAAATGTGGTCGTCGGGGGTGTGCATGGTAAGTACTTAGCAATATTGCGGCCGGTGGTTGAGCACATGCGCGCAAAAAGCCCGTCATGCTGAGCGCAGCCGAAGCATCTCGCTTGTGGTAGTAATCATGGTCGCAAGAAAAGATTAACTACCACAAGCGAGATGCTTCGGCTGCGCTCAGCATGACATTTTATAAAATTGTTTTTACGTGCCCCTTTACGCCTCGCCCATCATCAGGCCCTCGATGGTGTGGCCTTGCACGATGGGTTCCAACTCATCCACCAGGCGGCAGGTGAGGTGCTGCTTCAGGCTCTCGGGCAGGGTGTTGTAAAAGGTGTGGGTGAGTTGGAAGTCGTGGCGCTCGGCGTTGTTGGCGGTAGGCGCGTCCACGCCCAGCACCAGCGCGGGGCGGGATTTGTCGGAATGGTTGGCCGTGCCGCGGTGGATGGTCAGGGCCGAGCGGGCCGAGACATCGCCCATCTGGGGCATTTTGCGCTGGGCGCGCTGCTCGTAGCGGGGGCTGTTGGCTTTGGGCGGAAACATGCCGTGCTCGAAGCCGGCGGGCAGGTCCCACTGCGTGCCGGGCGCTATCTCGAAAGGGCCCATGTCTTCGGTCACGTCCACGGTGGTCAGGTTGAAAGCCAGGGAGTTGAGCCGCCGGCCGGTGATGGTGTCGTCGGGCGCGGGAAAGTCGCGGTGCCAGGGCTGGTTCATGGCCCCGGGGTTGGGCACGTCGAAGCCGATTTCCACGATTTTGTAATCCGGACCGAGCACAGCCTCGCACACCGCCGTCACCCAGGGATGGGTGGCCAACTCCACGAACCCGCGAATGTCTTCGGGGTGAATTTCGACGTAGTGCCGCTTCGGGCCGCGCCCCAGGGCCCCGCCGGGACGCTGCAGGGCCTCGGCGTAAAGACGGGCAATGTCTTCACCCAACTGCTGCGCCCATTCGCGGGGGAAGGCGCCTTTCAGGCCAATAATGCCTTCGCCGTAGAGCCCGCCCATGATTTGGGCAACGTCATAAGTGGGCCGGGTAATCGTTTCTATTTCCTGGGTTTCCATAATGCGCGTGATTAGGATTGCGGAAGCTTTTCAAAAGCCTGACTCTTCTCAGCTGCTTGTGCTACGAGGTTATTGCCTGGTCGGCCTCTGAGTGCTAACGATATCCCGAGGCATTTGGTGGCAGCATCTGCAAGTTGTGCCCAGAGTTTTTGCGCGGGCTGGACGTAAAAGCCAAGGGCAGCGGCTCACGCAAAGGAGGCCTTTCCTTTGCGTGAGCCGCTGCCCTTGGCTTTTGCGGCGACAAGTAAAGCGGTGCTTACCCGGCGCCTTACACTGCTAAGCCAGCTGTTGGCCCCGGCTAGAGCCAGTGGCGCCGGCGCGGCGAAACAGCAAACCCGAAACGACCCAGAGCGCGGCGAAAACCCCATTCCCGATTAGCACATTCACCATCGGTGCCTGGGGCTCTGCGGCTGCCCCGGTGGGCTTCCAAACAAACAGCGCAATGGCGGTAACCACCACATAGGTAAGCGACGCTCCGAACATGGCGAAGGACATCCTGAGCGGCCGGAAACGCGCAACGAAGGCCCCCATGAGTGCAACGGCCAGCACGGCGCCGTACAACAGATTGGCGGGGTTATGCTCGCTCCCGACAAGCCCCACCGCCAAATTCGCCCAGACAAGCAAGAGCGCTGCTGCCACCGCCACGCCCACGGCCAGCCGGTACGTAGCGTTATCCCATTTCCGCGCAATGAGGACAAACGCGAGGCCCGCGCCGAATATCAGGACGCCCATAATAACGAAATCGGACCCGGTCCAATTCACCTCCCGAGTGAACTGCATCGCCACCAAGGGTATCAGCAAAATGAGTCCGGTAGCGAGCGCAACGCGAGTAATGCTTTTAGTGAGTGTCATGACAGCAGGGGGTTTAGGTTGAGATAAGTAAGAAAATGTCCAAAAACGGGTCGTGATGAAGCAAGTCGTACGTTCCATTAAGGATGCAACCAGGGCCGCGGGGTGCAAGAGTAGGTACCAGTCACTCCCGAAACTGGCCTCTCACAGCAAGCTTGGGTGCCTTGTTCGAGAACAATACAAAATAAATAAAAGAACTTTGCATTTCAAAGTATACACACGAAATAACTTCCGAACCATGGCAGTGTGCGTCTGGATGGGAGGCTGCACGCCACTGAAAATGACCTCACAAACCAACGCGCATGCTCCATTTGCGCTTCGTAGCGCAGCTCCGCC
>DASVTG010000244.1:0-6006 GCA_036387695.1 Hymenobacter sp.
GGCCGAAGGCGGCGTGGACTCGGCGTTCTCCCTGGAGCCGCACGAGCTCAAAAGTCTGGTTGAAGAAACCGAGCGCGCCCACCAGGCCCTGGGCACCGTGCAGCTCTGCATCCAGACGGGCGAGGAGAAAAGCCGCCTCTACAAGCGCAGCATTTACGTGGCCAAGCCCATTGCCGCGGGCGAAGAATACACCGCCGACAACCTGAAAATCATTCGCCCCGGCGACGGCCTCTGGCCCCGGCACTGGGAAGTGGTGCTGGGCCGCAAGGCAACGCGGGACTTGAAACCCGGCACGCCACTCACCTGGGAAGCATTGTAATGCCGGCGCCCAATCTGCCGCTCATCCCGCGCTTGCGCGACATCCTACAGCTCCGTTTCACCGCCATTTTTGCGGCGCTGCCACCGGCTGCGCTGGCCGCTATTTCGCCGGCCAACCCGCTGAAACGGTTGGTCCGGGTGCTGGGCTACGCGGGCCTGCGGCTGGTTGGCAACCTGTTTCAGCCCATCAAAAACCGGGAAGAACTCCGGGGGAAAGTGTGGCTGTACGTGGTGAGCGCCAACAATTACGATGCGCTGGAATTCATCAAGCAGGCCCGGCCTGATGCGGTGCTCCTGGCCGGACAATCCAAGAACATCGGCCGGTATAACGCGACGGTGAACCGGCTGTCGCTGCGCCGCAAGGTGCTGTATTACTGGCAATTTCCGGTGGCCCTCATCGGTTTGCTGCGCACGGATGGCGGGCGGGCCTGGCGGTTTTTCGACTTTATTTTCTACGCCATCGGCTACTACGAGGTGTACCGCCGGGCGCTGCGGCACTACCGGCCCCGCGCCGTGGTTTTTTCCAACGACCACAACGACGACACCCGCTCCCTGCTGCTGGCCTGCCGGGCCGAGGGCGTGCCCACCGCCTACGTGCAGCACGCCAGCGTCAGTGCCAACTTCCCGCCCCTGGGCTTCGACCTAAATCTCCTCGAAGGCCAGGATGCGCTCGACAAATACCGCCTGTGTGGGCCCGTGCACGGGCACGTGGAACTGGTGGGCATGCCCAAAGCCGACGCCTACCTGAATCAGAAAAACACGTCGCCGGTCGTGGCAAGGGTTGGCCTTGCCTGCAACATCCACGACCCGATGCCGGCAATTGTTGCCACCCTGGTGTACCTGCTGGCCGAGCTGCCAGAGTTGACGCTCACCCTCCGCCCGCACCCCAGCGACGGACGCGACTTTGAGCCCTTGCGCCAACGGCTAGCGGCCCTGCAATGGTCGAGCGCCCGCCAGGAAAACGTGTTTGATTTCTTGTTGCGCCAAGATGCGCTGGTCGCGGCCGACACTTCAACCCACCTGGAAGCCACCCTCTTGAACGTGGCCAGCATCTATTACCGCTTCGGCACCAACCCGCTCACCAACGACTACTACGGCTACGCGGCCCGCGGCATGGTAGAACGCGCCGACTCGCCGACCGAGCTGGCGGCCACCCTGCGCCGCTACGCCCAGCGCAAACCCCAGGACCTGTACCTCCGGGCGGCCTACTACAACGCCACCCTCGGCACGCCCGACGAGGGCCGCAGCCAAGCCCGCACGCTGGCCCTGCTGAACGACTGGCTGGCAGAAACCTCCCAGCCTGCATCCGCTTAAGGCAAACGTACTTTTGACGCCATGCCCCCCGCAGTTCCTCCACTGGCTCTTCCTGCTCCCACGGCCGCACCTGTCTCAAAAGAAATGCGGCTGGCGTATGTGCTGCGGCATTTCCGGCTGGTGTACGCCGATGTGCCCGCGGTGAGCATTGGGTATGCGGATGCGCACCCCGATATTCTGGTAGCGGATGGCGCAGGCGGCTTTTTTCAACAGTGCGAGCCCTATCCGTTGCCCCCCAACTACCGCGAATGGGCCGGTCAACAGGTACCTTTCTTCTTCGACAGCCACCCCGAAGCACCACTTCTGGCCCAGCGCCCTGGCACGGCCACCATCAACGCCGACATCATCGCCGCGGCCTTTTACTTGCTCAGCGGCTGGCAGGAATATTTCGCCGATGCCCGCGACCGGCACGGGCGTTTCCCCTATGCCGCCAGCGTGCAGAAACGCTATGGGTTCGTGGCGCTGCCCGTGGTCAACTACTATTTCGACGTGCTGAAAACGGCCGTTGAATACGTTACCGGCCAGGAATTGCGTCCCCGCCGCTGGGCTGGCGATGCCCCCTTCGCCGCCTTTATTTCCCACGACATTGACAACCTGCGCAACGCCTGGAAAGCCCCAGCCAAGGCCGCGCTAACACAAGGGCACGTGCTGGGGTTTGGGCAGGAAGTGTGGCGACACCTCACCCAGCCCGATGCCTGGGACAACCTCGAAGCTGTGGCGGCCACCACTGCCGGCTACGGGGCCAAGTCCACGTTTTTCATCTTGCCCGAGCACAAGCCCGGCCCCGATGGCACCCCCAATGCCGACTATGTCCTTTCGGCCCCGCTGCTACAGCGGCTCGAAACGTTGGCAGCACGAGGGGCTGAAATCGCGCTGCACGGCAGCATCGGCACCGCTGAGCAAATCAAGCAGCTCCTTCAAGAGCAGAAGAAACTGTCTGTTCCGTCTTTCGGGCTACGCTTTCATTACCTGCGGTGGGAGCCTCGGCACACCCCTTTTTTGGTGGAGGAAGCGGGGGTTGACTACGACTCAACCTTGGGCTTTGCCGAGCATTTTGGGTTTCGGCACTCCTTCTGCCATCCATTTTATCCTTTCAACTTTCGGCAAGGCACTGAGCACCGTTTCCTGGAAATACCGCTGAACGTAATGGATGCCACGCTGCACCACCCCAACTACCTGCAGTTGCAGCCCGCGGAAATTGTGCCGGCCCTGCTGCCAATGCTGGCGGAAATCGAACGCTTTGGCGGCGTGGCCACGGTGCTGTGGCACAACGAGAACTTTGACCCCGCCAACACCGCCAATGGCCCACGCGAATTTCATGGCCTCATGGCCGAGCTCCAGCGGCGGGGGGCGGCCTTCGCAACGGGCAAAGAATTAGCTTTCAGCGCCGGGCTATGAGTGGCTTTCCTGCCAGCAAAGCTTAATCTTTCACTTCCCTACTTTCTTCCTTCTTGGGCATTGTTCAGCGCCAGGGCATTCGCAACACCCTGATTTCATACGTTGGTTTGGCCATTGGCTTCGTCAACACCATTTTGGTGCTGCCGCGGCTGCTGTCGTCCAGCCAAATTGGGCTCACGGGCGGGGTGCTGGTGCCGCTGGCCACCATTGCGGCGCAGGTGGCCGCGTTCGGCTTTGCCAGCGCCGGCATGCGCTACTTCCCGTTCTTCCGCAACCAAGGGCGCAACCACGCCGGTTTTTTTCCTTTGCTCTTGGGCCTGCCGCTGGTGGGCTTTGTGCTGGTGGCGGGGCTCATGTGGGTGGGCAAGCCCTTGGTTATTCAGATGTACGCCAAAGGCGATGACGCGGCTTTGCTGGCGGCGCACTACGCGGTGGCCATTGGCCTGGCGGGCTGCATCATGCTGGGCTCCTTGCAGGACGCGTACCTGAAGTCGCTGTTTCACACTTCTTTCGCCTCCTTTGCCCAGGAAATTCTGCTGCGGCTCATGCTGGTGGGCGCCGCCGTGGGGTACAGCCAGGGCTACCTCAGTTTTCACGGTTTCGTGCTGGCTTATACCGGCGCTTACGCGGTGGTGGCGGTGCTGCTGGCCATCTATTTGGCCGCCATCGGCGAATTGCACCTTCGGCCCACGCGCGCCGCATTGCACATCAAGCCGCTGGGCGAAATGTTCGGTTTTGGCGCTTTCATGCTGCTCAGCAACATCTCGGGCACGGTGCTGCTCAACGTCGACACTCTGCTGGTCGGCAGCAAACTCAGCCTGGCGGCGGCCGGCATCTACCTCATTGCCACCAACGTGAGCACGGCGCTGGTCCTGCCTTTCCGGGCGCTCTACAAAACGGCTTTCACGCTCATCGCCGAATACTGGAAGGAAGGCGACATGGCCAAAATGGCCGACTTCTACCGCCGCAGCACCCGCATCAATACGTTGTTGGGCTGCTACCTCGCGCTGGGCATCGGCTTGAACCTGGACTTCATCTACGGCCTCATTCACCGGCCCGAGTACGCAGCCGGTACCACGGCCGTGCTCCTCCTCCTGGCCGGCCGGCTCATCGACGGCATCGCGGGCGTCAACGGCATCATCGTGGCTACTTCGCCGCGCTACCGGTTCGACTTGGTGTTCAATTTGTCGTTGGCCGCCGCAGTGGTGGGCCTCAACTGGGTGCTCATCCCCCGTTTTGAGTTGGCGGGAGCGGCGCTGGCCTACTGCGTGGCCCTGGTCAGCATCAACGCCACGCGCACCTGGTTTGTGTGGCGCACCTACGGCATGCAGCCATTCGACGGGCGCATCGCGCGCATTGTGTCGGTGGCAGCCGTAGCGGGGGTAGCAGCCTTTCTCATGCCCGAAACCGGCAACGCGTGGCTCACGCTGCTGCTGCGGGGAGGCGTGCTCACCTTGATTTACGGAACCGGCATCTTGCTCACCCAGACGGCGCCCGAACTGACGGCCATCTGGGCCCAGCTACGGGCCCGTCGGAGGCGCTAACATGCGTCCTATGCCCAATCGAGCTTACCAAGCGCAGGCCGCTAAAATAGCCGCATAGTGGCCAGTGAGTTCTATTGAACCGCGTCGTTCACCGCTCCCAAAAGCTTGGTGATAGCCCCAGCCAACCGGGTTGCTTTTGTGTTAAAAACCGTTTTTTCCACGCGAGGACGAAGGCTCATGTGTTCCATACCAGCGGCTAAAAGCACCGATTGGCTGGTCACATAAACGCTAAGCAGCATAAACGCCGCCAGTACCGCCGAGTACCACCACGCGCTGGTTGCAACGGAAGCTGGCACTCGCCGCTCCATTGCGGGCATTCTGCGGTAAATGGGTAGCGCCTGTTGTTGCGACTTGATTGAGCTTGAAGCGGCCGCAGCTAGCAGACTGGCGCTCAGCCCCAGTCCTTGCGTTGACAGGGCCCGCAGAGAAGTTCTCAGCTTGAGAAGTGCAGTCAACAAGCCACTGGCAGTTAAGCTGTGATTATGGGCGTATTGGCCCAGCAGCGCCGGCATTGCCGCGGCCACCAGCCGCAGCAGTTGCCGCGCCGACTGGGGCTTGATGCCCGCACAACCGGCAATTTCTCCGGCGAGCGTTGCGTTGGAGCTACCAAATAAGGTCGCAAGCAACACCTCGCCCCGCGTCATGTCGCTGTCGGCCGCATCGCTACTGCCCACCATGCCCAACATTCCCGTCAGGGTCCCGAATGTGCTATTTGCAAGCGCATAAGCCTGCCGGCTCATTTCAAATACGGCGTCCTCCTCCCCTAAACGGGCCTTGCTGATGAGGCCTTCCAACACCACCCGCACAGCGCCTGTTAGCGCCTTGGCTAGTCCTTTCTCGCTTTCACCCAGCCGGGCCGCCAAGTGCCCGGCTAATTCTCTGGAAAATGCGCTTGCAGTGGTGCTAAGGAAATTTGCCATGTTGGTAGGCTGGGAAAAGCTTTCCGCCTTAGCTGGCTTTTACCAGCTTTGCTCCAACAAAAAAGGTAAATTGAAAAATACTATTGTTCTAGTTTACGATGAACACAGACGTTTACCAGTTGAATACCATGCTTTGCCTCTTAAATACTGGTATAGCTATGTCAAACTTTGCGTTGGTAGTGTCCCAAGCATCCACGGTTTCCGCATGCGGTTCACTGCCATCTGGTAAACTTCGAAGTAACGCCTACTGCTTATGGCAAATTTCAGTAAGCCATTGCCTAGAGAAACCCCAGCATTAATCATCCTCATAGTCCAGACCCAGGCAGCTGTTCAGGGCTTGAAGCAACTCGCTGGCGGCGTGTTGCTGGCCGGCTTTCCGGGCCACGACCAGGCCGGTGCGGTAAACTTTTTCGGCTTCGTCCTTCTTGTTAAACTGTTCGAGCAGCTTGCCGGCGTGGTAGTACGTGCCCACGTAGTCAGGGTGTTCGGTCAACAATTTTTGGTAAAATTCC
>DASVTG010000245.1:0-1527 GCA_036387695.1 Hymenobacter sp.
TTTCATCACCTACCTCAACGGCCGCAAAACGCACCAGACCATCGCCGACGCGCTGACCATGCTGGAAAACATGGAGCACCGCGGGGCCTGCGGCTGCGATTCGGACTCCGGCGACGGGGCCGGCCTGCTCATTCAGATTCCACACTGGTTTCTGCTGGAAGAATGCGTGGCCCTGAACATCCGCCTGCCCGAGCCGGGCAGCTACGGCGTGGGCTTTGCCTTTTTGCCGAAGGACGAAAAGCTGCGCGCCGCCTGCCACGAGGTCATCGATGGCGCAGCGGCGCGGCTGGGATTCCCGCTGCTGGGCTACCGGCCCGTGCCGGTGAACCCGACCGGCATCGGCCCCACCGCACTGGCCGCCGAGCCGGTGATGGAGCAGGTATTTTTCGGCCGGCCAGCCGGCATCACCAATCCGGATGACTTCGAGCGCAAGCTATACGTGCTGCGCCGTCTGATTTTCAAGACGGTGCGCGAGACCGTGACCGCGGCAATGGACGTGTTTTACTTCGCCTCGCTCTCGTGCAAAACCATTGTGTATAAGGGCCAGCTGACCACCTACCAGGTGCGCGGCTACTTCCCCGACCTCAGCGACGAGCGGGTGACTTCCGCGTTTGGGCTGGTACACTCGCGGTTTTCGACCAACACGTTTCCGAGTTGGAAGCTGGCCCAACCGTTTCGGTTTTTGGCGCACAATGGCGAAATCAACACGCTGCGCGGGAATCTGAACTGGTTTTACGCGGGCTTGCGCAGCTACGTGTCGCCCTACTTCTCGGCGGAGGAAATGGACATGCTGCTGCCGGTGGTTGATGCCGGGCAGTCGGACTCCGCCTGCCTCGACAACGTGGTGGAAATCCTGCTGCACTCGGGGCGCCCGCTGCCGCACGTGATGATGATGCTGGTGCCCGAAGCCTGGGACGGCAACACCCAGATGGACCCGCTCAAAAAGGCCTTCTACGAGTTTCACGCCACATTTATGGAGCCCTGGGACGGCCCGGCCGCCCTGCTCTTCACCGATGGCAAGCTCATCGGGGCCATGCTGGACCGCAACGGCCTGCGCCCCCTGCGCTACCTCGAAACCACCGACGGCCGCGTGCTGGTGGCCTCTGAGGCCGGCGTGCTGGGCATCGACCCCGCCACCGTGGTGCAAAAAGGCCGCCTGCAGCCCGGCAAAATGCTGCTGGTGGATACCGTGGCCGGCCGCATCATCACCGACGAGGAACTGAAGGCCCAGGCCGCCGGCCGCCAGCCCTACGGCGCGTGGCTGAACGAGTACCAGATTCAGCTCGACGAGCTGCCTGAGCCGCGCCAGATGTTCACGGAGCTGGCCCCCGACTCCGTTTTCAAGTACCACCAGGTGTTCGGCTACACCCGCGAAGACATCGACGTGCTCATCACGCCCATGGCGCTGGAGGCCAAGGAACCCATCGGCTCGATGGGCGTGGACGTGCCGCTGGCCGTGCTTTCCGACCAGCCGCAGCACCTGAGCAGCTACTTCAAGCAGTTTTTCGCGCAGGTCACCAACCCGCC
>DASVTG010000246.1:0-2922 GCA_036387695.1 Hymenobacter sp.
CGAAATCGCTGCTTACAAAATCTTCGTTCTCGAAGTCCCCTGGTACGCGCACCAGCGGCACAGTAGGATCATGGTCAAACAGACTGTTGCTGTTGTACTGCTCAAAGATTTGAGTGTCGCGCTGGTCTACGCGGCCAAAGCCGCGGAACTCGCGCTCCCCCCCGTCCCAGTAGCCGTGGTGGTAGCTGTACTGGGTGGTCATCTTGCCGCCCGATAGCCGGTCAATGACTTCTACGTGGGACACCACCTGCACTGGAAAGGGCAGCGGCGTTTGCCAACGCGTGGCAGGCTTTTTTTGATCGGCCAGATAGTACCGGGTCGATGGTGCATAACCCACCCGGGTGAGGGCGCCCATGTGGTTGTCCATCTGGTGGAGCACATAGGGCTTTACCCGCCCCGTGAGGTCCAAGAACATGTACTGCTGGGCGAGGCCCACCGCCTGCGCGTCGCGCGTCCAGAGGATGCCGGGCACGCCCGTGCCCAACAGGTCGGTGATGCGCACGGCCGAGGCATCGGTGATGGGCGGTGTGCCCGTGATTACAATGGGCGCTGACCAGCCGTTGCCGCTCTGGTTGAGCCAGAGCGTGATTTTGTTGTTTTGAACGTAGATGAAGTCATCGAGGCCGTCGCCGTCCACGTCGCCAAATAGTACGTGGGCGGGGTTGTAGCCCCGCGGCAGGATGGGACTGTTGCGCATGGTTAGGCGGCTGCCCCAGCGGCCCCGGCCCAGGTTGGGCCAGTACTCCACGCGGCCGTTGTAAACCATGGCTATGCACTGCAGGCCGTTGCATAAATGGGCCACCCGCACCCGCGCGTCCTGAAAGCTCACGCTGGGAAAGGAACCCAGCTCGCTCTTGGCTACCTGCTGGGCGGCCGTGAAGCCCAGCTCGGGGTCGTTGTAAAAGTATTCGAAGCGGCTGCCGTTGCGCAACACGTCGGTCACGCCGTCGCCGTCGAGGTCGAGCAACCGCACTTCGGGGTCGGCCAGGCTGAAACTGGGGCGCTGCTTGTACTTACGAAACGACTGGCGGTCCCACTGCCCGTTCTGGTTTAGCGGGAAGTAGCCCGCCAAACCGTCGCGGTTCACCAGCAGGTCGGGTTTGCCGTCGCCGTTGGCGTCGATGAACTGTACGTCCGGGTCGGCTAGTTGCAGGCCACCAGGGGCCTCGTTCATGGGCCGGGGCAGGTCGAAGCGGCCGTTGCCAAGGTTGCGCCAGTAGCGGGGGACGTCACCCCCCAACTGCACCAGGTCTGGCAGGCCGTTACCGAAAATGCTGATGAGCTCCAAGTTGTCATTGGCTAATGAGGTAGCGGGCAGTTCCCCACTTACCGGCGCAAAGCGCTGCAGGTCGGGCGCGAACTGCGAATAGCCGAATTCCAGCGGCGGCATGGCCTCGGTAGCCGTGCCGTCGTGGCCAAAGACCTGCACCTGATGCAGCAGCGAGATCGCGTTGTAGGCCTGGGCCGCCTCGGTGTGCTGGTCGGCGTAGCGCAGGGCGTAGGTCTTCACCAGCACCTGGTTGCCGTTGCCCTCGCCCGCGGTGCCGGCGGGGTGGCCAGAAGGCAGGTCCGTGGTTTCGGGGTGGGTGAAAGTGCGCACCTCGGTGCAGCGCCGGGTAGTGCGCTGCTCAAAGCCGCCATCGTAGGTCGAAAACGGATCGGGCCGGGTATCGGAATAGGTGAAGGCGACGCTGAGCAGGTAGCGCTTCGGAGCAGGGGCGTTGCCAATGGCCGGGCCCAGGTAGTCGCCGTAGCGAATGTCGCGCAAATAGGTGTGCTCGTACTGGTGCGGCCCTTCGGTTACGGTTTCGCGGGTGTAGCGGTACACTATTTCGTTGCCGAACGGGTCCACCGTGCGCGTAAGATGCCAACCAAAAACGTGGGTTGGGTAGAGCGGGTCGGCTACGATGGCGTGGTTGTCCGGGTTGGCCCGTGAGTCGGGCGTGGTGATGGGCTCCGTTTCTTCGCCGTAGTAACTAATTAGCCCGTCCTTACTCCGCACCTGCCAGTAGTTGCGGCCATCCTGGTACTTGTAGTGCTCAATGCGCGCAAACAGGCCCTCGGTGCGGGGGCGGTACTGCGTTTTAAAACCAACCTTCTCGGTTGGAGCGGTCGTGGAAAACAGGTCGGTGCGCACGATGGGCACCAGGTCCTCGGCGCCTGATAGAACGAAGACGTCCTGCTCGTCGTCGTAGCGCGGAATGCCCTTGCTGGTTTTGCGCATGACGCCCGGCACGCCTAGGTTCCAGCCCAGACCAAAAGCCGAGTTGCCGCCGCCGGTGCTGTAGCCCAGTGTGAGTTCGGGCTGGAAGCCGTTGCGCCCAGCCGGCAAGGCCAAGGGCACCGAAAAGTTGCCCGTACCCGTGAACAGATCGGGCGAAAATTTCTCGCCCATCCCGCTGACGGCTCCGCCGCCCTTGGGCAGGGATATGGCGCTGGCGCCTGATTTATTACTCATGGTAATTGCGGTGTAGGATATAAAACTGAAGGCAAGAGCAGGCTAATCGTTTCGCGCCAAATGGGCGCAAAACGTTGAAACAGCGGCTCGCTCAGCGAATTGAAAGGGAGTGGGCCAAGCGCCTTAATTGGCTCTTGACAGGAAAAAGCAGGCGCCTCTTCGCCCTCCGTGAAGGGCCGCCATGGGGCCAGGAATACCGCCGTGAGACTAGTGGTCCTGGCCCCGGCCTGCGGGCTATAAAATGTAAGCCGGAGCTTCGCCCTCTATCTCTACAATGAGATAGATATCGTTTACTAAGCCAGCAGCAAGACGTTCGCGCAGGCGACCAGGGGCCACGGTGAGCACCCATTCGCCGGCCGGGTCCGTGCCGAGCAGCGGCGCGAATCCTGCGGCGTTGCCCGTGTAAAGTGGGCCAGACCCAGCCCCCGTGCGGGTGCTGATAAGGCCATATTGGTTGGTGAAGG
>DASVTG010000247.1:0-2775 GCA_036387695.1 Hymenobacter sp.
GCCTACCCTTCGGGCCTGTGCGCCGAGCGCACGGCGTTGTTTGGCCTTGCCGCCAGCCAGCCCAACCATGCGCCCATAGTGGGCATGGCCGTGGCCGCCCGCCCTTCCAAGGGCGATTTTGGGCCGGCTCTGCCCTGTGGAGCGTGCCGCCAAGTGATGCTGGAATACGAATCCCGGCAGGCGCAGCCCATCCCGTTGCTCTTGCCCGGCCGCGCCGGCACCATTCTTCGCTTCAACACGCTGGCAGCCCTCATGCCGTTCAGTTTCTCCGCCGATGATTTACCGGTTTTGTAGTCGGTAAGTCACTTGCTCATCTCAGCGGCCTTTGGCACCATCGCCTGCCCCACTTCGCATGGCCGAACACCACCTTGCCGTTACCCGCACGGCGCGTTACCAGCAGCTGGGCGAACTGTCAGCCAACACCCGGCGGGTTTGGTTTGTGTGCCACGGCTACGGGCAGCTCGCGGCCTATTTCTCCCGCCACTTCGCCTTTCTTACCGCCGCGGACCCAGCAACGGTAGTCATAGCTCCCGAGGGCCTTTCGCGCTTCTACCTCAGCGGCAATGGCGGCCGGGTAGGCGCTAGTTGGATGACGAGCGACAACCGCCTGGCCGAAATTGAGGACCACATTGGCTTCCTAAACCAACTGGCCAACAAAATCTTCGCCGAATGCCCGGCAGACGTGCAAGTCACGGTTTTGGGCTTTTCGCAAGGCACGGCTACCGTGGGTCGGTGGCTCGCCCGCGCCAGTTTTCGGCCGGCCCACCTCATTCTTTGGGCCGGCGGCTTCCCCACCGATATAGACCCGGTTGCGGCTCAGCGCCTGCTTCACGCCTTGCCCATTACATTGGTCATTGGCACCGAAGACGAATACATTTCCACCGCTCAGGTAGCCGAGCAACAGCTGTCGTTGCGGCAGCAAGGCGCCAACGCCACGCTCGTCACCTTCGCCGGCAAACACGAGCTAAACCGAGCCGTTTTAGAACAGCTCTCGCAGGCTAGCTCACGTTGATAATTAGCGGCGGACGATGGTGGTTGCTGCACCTTGCGCACCAGCCAGCACCAGCACTTCGGCAATGGTCACGTGGGGCGGGCGCGTCACCATAAACACAATGATTTCGGCAATGTCTTCGGGGCGCAAGGGCTCGAAGCCTTCGTACACCTTGGCGGCGCGGGCCTCGTCGCCCTTGAAGCGCACGCGCGAAAACTCGGTTTCCACCGCTCCCGGGTTCACTTCCGCCACCCGCACGCCGGTGGGCAGCAGGTCCAGCCGCATGGTTTTGGTGAGCATGCCCACGGCCGCTTTGCTGGCGCAATACACGTTGCCATTGGCATAAGCTTCCTGCCCTGCCACGGACCCCACATTGACAATAAAACCGGTCTGGCGAGCCGTCATGCCGGGCAGCAGCGCGTGCGTCACGTTCAGCAAGCCGCGCACGTTGGCATCCAGCATTTGGTCCCAATCCGCCGGGTCGCCCGTTTGGATGGGCGCCAGGCCGTGTGCCCCACCGGCGTTGTTCACCACCACGTCCGGTGCCTGCAGCGCCGCGGGAAGGCTGGCCACCGCAGCCTGCACCGCGGCTCGGTCGCGCACATCAAACTCCAGAATGTGCACCGGAGCCGGAGCCAATTGCGCGGCCAGCTCATCCAGGCGCTCACGGCGGCGGCCGGTTATTACCAGCTCAAACCCCGCTCCGGCCAAGGCCACCGCCGTAGCCCGCCCAATGCCCGACGACGCGCCGGTGATGAATGCAGTCCGCATAAAATAATGATTAACAGGTAATGATTAATGGTTAGTGGTCAATAATTAATCAACGCTGTTATTAATTATTGACCACTAACCATTAATCATTAATTCTGAATGTTGATGTACAGCGTCACCGAATTGGTGCTCATGCGCTGCAGGCTGCGGGTAAACACGTCGTTGTGCGCCACCAGCAAGTTGCGCAGTCCGTGCGAAAAGCGCAGCTCGGGGGCCAGCTTAAACAGCGGGTAGAACAAATCGAGACCAACGCCATATTCCAAGGTCAAGTCGGTGTCGAGGGCCCGGAGCTGGTTTTTCATCGGGTCGCTCCGGCGGTTGCTGGCCGTCAGGCTTGGGCTAAGGCCCGCAATCATGTACAGGCGCGCATTGCGGCGGCGGTCCGACTGGTACTTTAGCAGCAACGGAAACTGCAACACCGTCGACGTGATTTCCTGCGTCACAATGGAGTCCGGATTGGGGTACCCGTTGGGCTGAAATTCTACCTTGCGCGTCAGGAAGCTGACGCCCGGTGCAAAGCGCAGGATGAACGGCGAACCCGAATTTCCCAGCCGCGCATCGCCAATAAACCCCACCCCCAGGCTGGGGCTGTAGATGGAGTTGGCAATGACGTTGCGGTTGTTGATGTACGTCTGCGACTGCTCAATCACAAACCGCGAAGCCGTGAACGAAACGTACATGCCCGGGTGAAACCACCGCTCGTCGTAGGCCGGCAGGTTGTTCACCGTGATGGATTTGAGGGTGCCGTTTTTGCCACGGTTCGCCCGCGAACTGGCTTTCCGCTGGGCCAAGGCGGCCGTTGGCAGCAGCAGTATCACTAGGCCTGCCAAGGCCAGGCGCGTTAATTGTGCGCGGTGTAAATGGAGCTGATGCCGAATGTGAGTGGTTGCCATGCAGGTTCTTTGAAACCGACCTTCTTTAGAATTGCTAAGAAGTCGGGGCCGTCGGGGAAAGCCTGCACCGATTCGGGCAGGTAGGTATACGCCGATTGGTCTTTGGAAATCATCTTGCCA
>DASVTG010000248.1:0-6318 GCA_036387695.1 Hymenobacter sp.
GTGTTTCGCCTCACCCCCGGCCCCTCTCCGGTGGAGAGGGGTGCCAGCCGATTGACTGATTGACTGGGTTAGAACGCACCCCTCTCCGCCGGAGAGGGGCCGGGGGTGAGGCACACGGCCCCACCGGGCACACCATGCACAAAACGGCCACCATTCTCTTTGTGCGAAGGCGAAGCGCTATGCCTCTTCCTGTGTCGGGGCCGCCTTGTGCCGGCAAACCCGGCCTGCCAGCTCATAGGCCAGCCAGCCGAAAAACGGCGCCGCCAGCACGTCGTAGGAATAGTGCACGCGCTGCACCAGCACCAGCAGGCCCACCGCCACGGCCATCAGGCCCAGCACCCAGCGCCAGCGCCGGCCGCGCCCGGCCAGCATCAGCAGCACCATGGTGGCCGTGTGGCCCGAAAAAAACAGGTCCCGCACGATGGGCTCGGTGGTCACGGCAAAAATGCGGTCCATCACCGGGTCGTGCAGCGTGACCAGTGCGGCGGGCGGGTCCAGGGGCAGCAGCCACAGCGTGACCATGCGCAACAGCTGCAACAGGTAATAGGCCCACAACGCCCGCAACAGGTGCTGCGGCCGCGGCAGCAGGTAAATCAGCGTGCCGATGATGGCGCCGTAGATGAGGGCGAAGGTGAGCGCTGACACGTCGTGTACCGGCAGCAAGTCGAGCAGGGGGTCGGGCAGGGTATGGCCCGGGCGCGACTGCACGAAGTGGTAAAACCCCGGCACAATGGGCAGCAGCCCCACCAAGAGCAGCAGCACCAGCCCCAACCGTGCGCGGTAGCCCGGCCGCGCCCACGCCGTGGGCCAGGAAAACGGCGCCGGAGCCACCAGCGGCTCGGCCATACTCTCAGAAGAATCAAACGAGTTAGATAACGCAGCCACTAGAATAAAGCAGTTGGGGTATAGAAGCGTCGGAATGTAAGCTACAAAAATACGTCCTTGGCTGAACACTAGCACAATGATGGCCGCCCCTGGCGTAACATTGCCCACGGGCCACCCGCGCCCGTTTGCCATTCCTCTCAACAGCTCCTTTCTATGCGTTCTTCTCTTACTTTCTTCTGCACCGGTATCGCCTTCGCCTGGACGGGCCTCGCCGCGCAAGCCCAAAACCAAGCCCTGAATACCCGCATTGCCCAATTGGCCACCCAGGAAGAAGCCAAGGTCATCGCCTGGCGACGCGACCTGCACGAGCACCCCGAACTAGGCAACCAGGAAACCCGCACCGCCGGCATCATCGCCGCGCACCTCAAAAAGCTGGGACTGGAAGTGCAAACCAGCGTGGCACGCACCGGCGTGGTGGGCATCCTGCGCGGCGGCAAGCCCGGCCCCGTAGTGGCCCTGCGCGCCGACATGGACGGGCTGCCCATCACCGAATCCAATGACCTGCCCTTCGCGTCCAAGGCGAAAGCCACTTACCTGGGCCAGCCCGTGGGCGTGATGCACGCCTGCGGCCACGACACCCACGTGGCCATGCTCATGGGCGCCGCCGAAGTGCTGAGCCAAGTGAAAAAAGACCTGCCCGGCACGGTCAAGTTCATTTTTCAGCCCGCCGAGGAAGGCTCGCTGCCGGGCGTGGAAGGCGGCGCCAAACTCATGGTGAAGGAAGGCGTGCTCGACAAGCCCAAAGTGGATGCCGTGTTCGGCGTGCACATCCAGGCCCAGACCGAGGTGGGCACCCTGACCTACCGCCCCGGCGGCGAAATGGCGTCGTCGAACCGGTTCACCATCAAAGTGCACGGCAAGGGGGCCCACGGCGCCGCTCCCTGGAACAGCGTGGACCCGGTGGTGACGGCCGCCCAAATCATTCTGGGCCTGCAAACCATCGTGAGCCGGCAGGTGAAACTGATTGACGACGCGGCCGTGGTGACGGTGGGCACCATCAACGCCGGCGTGCGCTACAACGTCATTCCGCCCGACGCGGAAATGAGTGGCACCATTCGCGCGCTCAACCCTGAGGTGCAAAAGCAAATCTGGGCCAGCATCCGCCGCATTGCCACCAACATTGCCGAAAGCGCCGGCGCCACGGCCGAGGTCAGCATCGAGCCCTACGTGCCCGTGACCACCAACGACCCCGCCCTGACGGCCCAGATGCTGCCCACGCTGCAAGCTGTTGCAGGCGCGGCCAACGTACGCGAAATCAAGGCCGTGACCGGGGCCGAAGACTTTTCCTTCTATCAGGAGAAAGTGCCCGGCGTGTTCTTGTTCGTGGGCGGCATGACCAAGGGCCAGGACCCGGCCACCACGGCTGACCACCACACGGCCGGTTTCCGAATCGACGAAAGCGGGCTTACGTTGGGCGTGAAAACGCTGGCCACGCTGGCTTCCAATTACCTCAGCGCGAAGCGCCCCTAGCAAAAAACAGGCCCAAAACGCCTATTCGTGTTAAAGGAATGTTTCTATTTGTTAGAGTGCAATCCAGCTGAAACTTATTGTATAAAATTCCGGCCTTTTTAATTTTATTTTAACGAATTGGTAACCGTGGGTGGAGAATTGAGTACGTTGCGTAAGCAAAAACGCGATTCATTCAAATTCTTGCAACAATCCTTTCCCACTTCATCACATTTCGTTACATGAGAAAACAATACTCTGCCGCTGCATTATTAATGCTCGGTTCCTGGGCCGCTACCACGGCCCAGGCGCAGGACGCGGCCCGCATTCAAGCCAAAGTTCTCGGCGAAGACAAGCAGCCGGTGCTTGTGGAATTCAACGCTGCTGGAAAAGCCAGCTACAAAGCGTCCGAAGCCGGGCAGCTGTTGCGCCAGCAGCTCAGCCTCACCGCCGACGACCAGCTGCGCCCCGCCCGCACCGAGACCGACCAGCTCGGCTTCTCTCACCAGAAATTTTCGCAATACTACAAAGGCGTGAAGGTGGAGCACGCCGACTACAACGTGCACGTCAAAGGCGGCGCCGTGGAAAGCATCAGCGGCGACTTTGAGCGCATTGTGGGCCTCAACACCGCGCCCGCCGTGAGCGAGGCCAGCGCCTTGCGCCAGGCCCTGGCCAAAGTAGGTGCCCGCAAGTACATGTGGCAGGACCCGGCCGAAGAAGCCGGCCTGAAGCAGCAGGAAAACGACCGTGCCGCCACCTACGCCCCCAAAGGGGAGCTGGTGATTGTGCGCGACGCCCGCGCGAGCGCCGAAACCGGCCCGCTGGTGCTGGCCTGGAAGTTCAACGTCTACGCCCAGCAGCCCGTCAGCCGCGCCTTCATTTACGTGGATGCGCGTTCTGGTGAAGTGGTGTTGCAGGACAACATCATCAAGCACGCGGCGGCCACTGGCACGTTTGCCACCAAATACTCGGGCACGCAAAGCAGCGCCACCAGCACCACCACCGGCGGCTACTACCTGCGCGAAGCCACCCGCGGCTCCGGCATCGAAACCTACAACTGCCGCAAGGGCAACAGCTACACCTCGGCCGTGGACTTTGTAGACGCCGACAACAACTGGACGGAGTATAACAACGCCAACTTCGACAACGCCGCACTGGACGCGCACTACGGCGCCCAAAGCACCTACGACTACTTCAAAAACGTGCACGCCCGCAACTCCTACAACAACGCCGGCGCCAAAATCAAGAGCTACGTGCACTTCGACGACACCCCCGGCGACGGCAAGGGCTACGAAAACGCGTACTGGAACGGGCAGGTGATGACCTACGGCGACGGCGCCACGCGCTTCGACCCGCTGACTTCGCTGGACGTGGCCGCTCACGAAATTGGCCACGCCGTGTGCTCCAGCACCGCCAACCTCACGTATTCCAACGAGTCGGGTGCCATGAACGAAGGCTTCTCCGACATTTGGGGCGCTTGCGTCGAATACTACAAAGACCCCACCAAGCAAACCTGGCTCATCGGCGAGGACATTGACAAAGTGCGGCCGTCGCTGCGCTCCATGAGCAACCCCAACGCCGAAGGCCAGCCCGACACCTACAAAGGCACCAGCTGGTACACCGGCACCGGCGACAACGGCGGCGTGCACACCAATTCGGGCGTGCTCAACCACTGGTTCTACCGCCTCGCCGTGGGCGGCAGCGGCACCAACGACCTGGGCACCGCCTACAACGTAACGGCCATTGGCATCGACGCGGCCGCCAAAATTGCCTACCGAACCGAAAGCGTGTACCTCACGGCGTCGAGCAACTACGCCGCGGCCCGCACCTACTCCATCCAGTCGGCCAAAGACTTGTACGGCGCCGGTTCGGCCCAGGAAATTGCCGTCACCAACGCCTGGAGCGCCGTGGGCGTAGGCGCGGCGTACGGCGGCACCACCACCCCGCCCCCCACCGGCGGCACGTCCACCTACTGCACCGTGAAAGGCACCAGCCAGGCCTACGAGTGGATTGACCTTGTGAACCTGGGCAGCATCAACCGCACTTCGGCCCAAGACGCTGGCTACTACAACGGCACGGCCCTGAGCACGAGCGTGGCCGCGGGGTCGTCGCAGACCATTCGCTTCTCGGCCGGTTTTGCCAGCACGGCCTACACCGAGTACTGGAAAGTCTACATCGACTACAACCAGAACGGCGTGTTCACCGATGCCGGCGAGTTGGTGGTGAGCGGCAGCAGCTCCAGCGCGGCCACGCTCAGCGGCACGTTCACGGTGCCCAGCACGGCCCGCACCGGCGCTGCCCGCATGCGCGTCATCGTGAGCGACGCCAGTGCCACCACCAGCTGCGGCACGTTTAGCTACGGCGAGGCGGAAGACTACACGGTGAACATCACGGGCGGCGCGGCCCTCGACGGCCTCGCTGGCCCGGCCACCCTCACCGGCGAGTCGACCCCGCTGGGCAACGAAGTGGCCCGCACCCTGGAGATGTACCCCAACCCCGCCACCGATGCCGTGCGCCTCGTGCTGCCCGGCAACGCCACCGCCACCCGCGTGACGGTGACCGACGTGCGCGGCGCCCGCGTGGAAGGGGCCAGCTTCAGCAACGGCTCGCTGAACATTAACCGCTTGGCCAAAGGCATGTACACCCTGAGCGTGAGCGACGGGCAGAAGGTGTTCCACCGGCGCTTCGTGAAAGAATAAATCTTTCCAGAAATAAATAAAAAAGGCCCGTCAGCATTGCTGGCGGGCCTTTTTGTGGTGAAGCTGCCCGGTGCCTAGAGGGCCAGATTGGCCAGGGAAAAGTCCAGCCGAAGCATAAGCGTACCAAAGCCGTCGTTGCTGGCGGACGCTCCGCCGAGGCGGGCGTGAACGCCATCGAGGTGGTCGGTGGTGGAGAAATAATAGTTGGCTTCCACGCCGGCCGTCAGCAGGTCGGTGAGGCGCACGCCAATGCCGCCGCCCACGGGCAGCACGCCGGACAGGGCCGGATAGTCGTTGCGCTCGGCGGGCAGGTAGGCGGTGTTGTCGGTGGCGCGCTCGGTGCCGAGGTACACTTTGGGGTCGAAGAGGATGAGGCCGGCGCCGGCCTGCACGTACACCTGAAAAATGGGCGCATCCGCTATCGAGGCCGCGAACACGGACTGGTCGGCAATCAAGTCGTAGCGGAGCATGGCCGTGCCCACGCCGCTGGTGGTGGTGAAGGCAAAGCCGCGCTCTTTGAGTTGGTCGCGCGCGCCCAGTTTCGCGTAGGTGCCTTCGGCGCCAATGTGCCAGTGCGGCGAGAGGCGGTAGCGCAGCCCCAGGCTGAAGGCCGGGCTAAAAAAATTGTTGCCTGGGCTATTGCCCAGGTCGCCATTGTAGAGGGCGGTGCCGCCGCCCAAGGTGAGCTGCACCGGTCCCCGGTAATAGGGCCGGCCTTGGCTGTTGTAGTGCCGCACTTTGTAGTGGTACTGGGCCTGAGCCGTTTGGGTGCTCAGGGCAACCGACGCCAAGACGCCAAAAATCAGTGCAGAAAACCGCATGCTGTCAAGTTGAATGTGGGAAAAACACCTATACGAATTTTAACGAACCGACCGCTGATATTGGTCTATTCCCAACCGTTTACTTGAAAGTGCCCTGTGGGTCGGGCAGCTTGGCGAGCAAGTCGGAGATAAGCGCAAAGTCGAGGCTGCTAACGCTTTGGGCCTGGCCTTTGTGCACGGCGCCCCAGGCTTCGGCGTACTTCTCCTGGTAGTAGTAGCCCCGCGCTATCTGCTGCCAGGCGCCGGCGTTGTTGGCGTCGGCCGCCACGGCGCGCTGCAGCATTTCCATGCCCGTGGCCAGGTCTTTTTTCTTTTTGGTTTGGCCGTAGCGAATGAGGTAGGTCGTGCCCAGGTCGCTTAGCAACAAGCTGTTGGTGGGAGCGAGGTCGAGGCCTTTGGTCAGCAGGCCGATGGCGGCGTCGGGGGTGGGTTGGGCGCTGGCCACAATGCCCAGGCCGCGGTAGGCG
>DASVTG010000249.1:0-3462 GCA_036387695.1 Hymenobacter sp.
ATGGCCGCGCCGTTGGGCTGGCCATTTTCGAGGCGGGTTTGGGCCAGGGCAATGACGAGCACGGCGGCGTTTTTGGCCCAGGGTTGGTTGCCGGGCATCAGGGTATCCAGGATTTTCTGGAAAGCCTCGGGGTCCGACTTATGGGCGTAGATGTAGTGCCAGGGCTGCGCGTTCATGGCGCTGAAGGCCCAGGAGGCGGCTTCAAAAAGTTGGTTGAGCGTGTCTTGCGCAATGGGCTGGGCCGAGAAGGAGCGGGGACTCCAGCGGTTGCGGATGAGCTCGTGAACGGGATAGGTGGTGTTGGCAGGTTTCATTAGCATAAGTGACAAGAGGTAAGGAGATGACGCGCCCTAAAGAGTCGTTGCGCCCGGCACGGCCAGCGCTTGGCCGGGCGGTTGTGCCGCGGCCGGTTGGTTAGGCGCAATCGGCTGGCGGGGCGGGGTTTTCCCACGGGCCCGGCCTGGCAAAGCTGCGTGTTGAGGCCCCGCAGGTAATGCACAACGCCAAGTGCTTCGCGCGGCACGAGGGAATAGAAAAAGGTCTCCAAAAGCCCGGCGACTCCGGCGAGGGTGACGGGGCCCAGCGCCCGGCCCCGGAGGTGCCAACAGGCGACCCTCATGGCTTGGTGTGGATAAATGCGGCGTAGCACTTGCCGCACCGCAGGCATGCGAAACGTGGGAATGGCCATTGTAAAGAGTGGTTGGTTGTTAGTTGTCAGCTGCTCGTTGTAAGTAGGTTAAGTTCTGAAAACGAGCAACTGGCAGCTAACTCAGAATTCCATGGGTACTTCCATCAGCAGCAACTCGGCGTTGCTGTCGGCGCTGATGGCCAGCTTATCCGTTTCCCAGAGGCCGAAGCCGTCGCGGCGGTGCAGGGCCTGGCCGTTGATGGTCACGTCGCCTTCCAGCACGAAGGCGTACACCCCATTGCCGGCTTTTTTGATGGCGTAATCGGTCGTAAAGCCTTTGTCAAGGTTGCCGAGGTGAAACCAGGCGTCTTGTTGAATGTGGGGATTGGTGCCATCGCCGGCCGGCGACACCACTTGTAGCAGCTGGTTGTGGCGGGCTTCCGGGGCGAAGGTTTGCTGGCCGTAGTTGGGCTTGATGCCGCGCTGGTTCGGGAACACCCAGATTTGCAGAAATTTGACCTCCTGATTCGGGTTGTGGTTTTTCTCGGAGTGAGTCACGCCGGTGCCGGCGCTCATCACTTGCACGTCGTGCTGCCGAATGACCGTCTTATTGCCCATCGAGTCCTGGTGCTCCAAGTCGCCAGACAGCGGGATGGAGATGATTTCCATGTTGTCGTGCGGGTGCTTGCCGAAGCCCATGCCGCCGGCCACGGTGTCGTCGTTCAGCACGCGCAGGGCACCGAAGTGCACGCGGCTCGGGTCAGAGTAGCCCGCAAAGCTGAACGTGTGATAAGAATTGAGCCAGCCGTGATTGGCGTGGCCACGGGTGTTGGCGAGATGCAGAACGGTGCGTGCCATTGTGGGCGGGGGTTAGTTGAAACGGTGCGACAAATGTAGATACATATAATGTATGTACATCGTTCAATCCAAAAATGTTTTGCAGCCAAGCTTGGTGCCTGAAAGCAAAAAAGCCCCACCAGTAGCTGGCAGGGCTTGTATTGGACTTGCCGACTTGTCAGAAGCGGTTTGAATTAAATTAACCGCTTTTCAGGGAAACGCGCTGCCGGTGCCGTCCTCAAGCGCACCGGCGACGCGTTCAAGCTGAACCCGGCCAACGTTCAGATTTTGGAAGGTGCCACGCCGTACACTTTTTTGAAGGCGAAGGAGAAGTGGGACAAGTCCTCAAAACCCACTTCCAAATACGCCTCCGACGGCGCTTTGCCCTTTTCCTTAATCAGGTAGTGCGCTTCCTGCAGCCGGCGCCGCTGCAGCCAACGGCTGGGCGAAACCTGAAAAATCCGTTCAAAGTCCCGCTTGAAAGTGGCCAGGCTGCGGCCCGTGAGGTAGGCAAACCGGCGCAGCTGCACGTTGAAATGGAAGTTGCGGCTCATGAAGGCTTCCAAATCCACTTTGCCCGGCTCGGTAAAGTCAAACAAAACGTCCTTCAGCTCCGGGTTGCTCTTCAGCAGCAGCATGATGGCCTCCCGCAGCTTGAGGGCAAGCAGGGCCTCGTTGCCGGGCTGGGCCAGGTGCTCGTAAGGCCGCAACGAGCTGAAGAAGCTCTCGTAGAGCGGATTCATTTCCAGTTCCACAACGGCCTCGCTGCTGGCCGTGTGCCGCTCGGCGTGGTAGCCGTATTCGCGGCCGAAGCTGCGCAGCGTCTCCTGGTCGAGGGAAATGGAGAGGGACTTGAATTCGCCGTTTTCAGGCGGCTGCTTGCTGAATTTAACCAAGCGGTTGCGCTTGCTGAGCCGCAAATCTCCTTCGCGAAACACCTGCTCCCGGTTGCCGTCGTTGGTCGTCAGCGTGCCGGCTACCTGGTAGCTCAGGAGGTGTTCGGCCACAAACTGTTCGCCCTCCCGGCTCCGGCTGTGGTAGCAGGAATAAAGAATTTGCGGGCGTTGCGGGGCGTCTTTCAGTGCAGCCATGATGTTGGTGGGAGAAGAAGTACTGCAAACAATACCACACGCCCCTCGGCGCGTGGCACCCGGCCCGGTGGTTTGCTTGTGGCCACGCGTGAAACTACGGTTTCGGTATCCTTGCTATGGCAAAAACCGCAGGAAGCTGTGCCGAATGTTGTCAATGTATTGCTGCTCCGGCAACTCTTTCTCTTCCCGCAGGCGACGGTGAAAGTCGGCGTTGCCAACAGCATAGCGCAACGTGGAAGTCCCGTCCGTAGCGGCTGCGTACACCACATCGGCCACTTCTTCTGCCGATATCGACTTCGTTTTCATGCCGGCAAACAATTGACCGGCTGCGTACAGGAAAGGTTGATAATCGGTCAGGTCGGCCCGCTGGGCAAATTGCTGCTCGGCCGTGCTGTTGAAATTGGTATCGGTGCCGCCGGGCTCGATAATCTTCACCACAATGTTGAGCGCGGCCAGCTCGTGCGAAAGCGCTTCGGAAAAGCCTTCCAGCGCAAACTTGGAAGCCGCGTACATCGACAGCAGCGGCAGCGTGAACCGGCCGGCCCCGGAGCTAATGTTCAACAACAGCCCCGATTTCTGCGCCCGGAAATGGGGCAGAAGGGCCCGCGTGACGTTCATCACGCCAAACACGTTCACGTCGAACTGCTGCTGAATGTCGGCCGGCGTCATGGCTTCAAACAGCCCGTTCTGGCCGTAGCCGGCGTTGTTCACCACGGCATCAATGCGGCCGAAACGGCCGATGCCCGCTTCAATGGCCGCCGCAATGGTAGCGGGCTGCTGCACGTCCAGCGCCGTTGCCAGCACGTTCGGCCGCTGCGTGATGCCCCCGGCCTGCGCCGGGTTGCGCATGGTGGCTACCACGTTCCAGCCCTCGGCGGCAAATTTG
Organism: Hymenobacter sp.; assembly: GCA_036387695.1. GTDB lineage: Bacteria > Bacteroidota > Bacteroidia > Cytophagales > Hymenobacteraceae > Hymenobacter. The sequence goes on from DASVTG010000249.1 coordinate 3,443, forward strand.
TGGGCGGCGGCGGCTCCTAT
>DASVTG010000250.1:0-2534 GCA_036387695.1 Hymenobacter sp.
AAGCGGGCTCGTGGCCGCCTCAGCACCTTGCCCGACTGGCTGCTGCTCTTGCCGGGCTTCTACCTGCCGGGCGGACTGCCCTTGGCCGTGGCCACGCTGGTGGTGCTGTACGCCCACGCCGGCTCGGTGCTGGCCCGCGCCCACCGCGACGAAGACCCCGACCAGCTCACCATCGGGGCGGTGTTGTTTGTGGCCGCCACGGCGGTGGCTTATTTCAAGCTGACCTGGGGCTTCCTCGACAAGTCGGTGTTCTTCCTGTTGGGCGGCGTGCTGCTGCTGAGCTTGAGCTGGTACCTGCGGCGGCGCAATGCCGAGGTGCTGGCTGCGGCCGGCCCGCCGGTAGCGCAACAGGCGGGTGCGCCGCCCGTGGTGCCGCCCGCTTCTTCCGAAACCCCTGCACGCAATGGCTGACCTGCTGACTTGGTTTTCGGACCCCGCCCGTCGGCGGCCCTTGCTACGCCTGCTGGTGGCAGCCCAGGTGCTCTACGTGCTGGGGGTGGCCGGCGCGGGCTACGCCACGGCCGCCTTGGGCCAGCAGGTGGTACTGGCCACCACGCCCATCGACCCGCGCGACTTGCTCTACGGCGACTTTGTGCGCCTGCACTACGTCATCAGCGAAACCCCAACGGGCCTGTGGCACGGTGCCGCGCCGCCGCGCCGCCGCCAGGGCGTATTCATGCTGCTCACCGCTGGCCCCGACAGCCTGAGCACGCCCGTCGGCGTTTACGAAAAAGCCCCCCGGCCGGGCCCCAACCAAGCGGTGCTGCGGGCCTGGGTCACGAATGTGTACCGCAGCTCCTTCGCCCTGCGCTTCAACCTGGAGCGCTACTACGTGCCCGAAGGCAGCGGCCTGCGCCTGGAAAAAGCCGGCCGCCTGCACCCGTTGCGCGTGCACGTCAGCATTGCGCCTTGGGGCCAGGCCCGCATTGCCCGCGTGGAAGAGGTTTTGAAAAAGCGTGGTTCCGCTGGAAGCCGGTAGCGCGGTTATGTAAAACCGTCCTGCTGAGCTGGTCGAAGCATCTCTATTGCGCAAGTAATCAGTTACTATAGCAGTAGAGATGCTTCGACCAGCTCAGCAGGACGGTCCATTTCGGGGCGTTAACCGAGTAGATGTTGACCGAAACTTACTGAATCTTAAAGGTGATGGGCACAGTGAATGACACGCTGACCTCGCGGCCGTTTTGCTTGCCGGGGATGAATTTGGGCAAGGCAGCTATGGCTCGCATGGTCTCTTCGTCTAAGCCTGAGCCCAGCCCTTTCACGATTTTTACGTCAACAACCTCGCCATTGGTGTTCACCGTGAAGCTGGCATACACACGTCCCTCCACGCCGTTGCGCAGGGCCACGCCCGGGTATTTCACTAGCTTCTGAATGGCTGCCACGATGGCCGTCATTCCGCCGCCCCCAGGCAGCTGTGGCATTTGTTCCACATAGGTATACGGGGCAGAGGTTTCTGGCATTCCCACCACTTCATTGCCTTTGGTGGGAGTAAGGTCAACCGGCTCCTCGGGGCTGGCATTGGGGTCGCCTTCGACGGTTTTTAGGCCGCCCGCTTTGGTCAACAGCTCGTCCCTGTTGGGTACTTCGTCTTCTTTGGTGGCCAGCTTATCCTCCACCACCACGGGCACCACGTCTTTGATGGTGGGCGGTTGCGGGGGCTTCACCGGTGGCTGTGGCTTACTTGCCGCCGGTGGCGGGGTAATGATTGTTGGCTCCTCGAAATTAACTAAGATGGGATTCGTGGGGGCTTTGGGCACGGCAGCTGCCGGTAGCTTCTCCTTCAGGTATTGGGCCACCATTGGATACGCCAGCAGCAGCGCAAAAATGGCCGTGGCAATGACCAGCGCGCGCGTCACGTGGCGCTGGTAAAGGGCGCGAAGCTGGTAGGCTCCGTAGAGCCGGTTGCGACCATCGAACACGATGTCGTTGAGGCTGGCCGTGGCCAGCTGGGTATTGGTCATCATAAGGTTGCGGTTTTAAGAAGGGTGAGGTCGGCGGGGGTGATGTCAACCAGGGCGTATTTCTGCTGGCCGGTGATGCTCATTTCGTCGAGGACGTCCACCAGGTCCTGGTATTTGGAGTCGGAGCTGGGCTTGATGAGGACCACCAGGCCGGCTTGCTGGTGCTTCCGCGTCAGGATGGCCTGCCGAATGCCGTTGGCGGCGAAGGAGGTCGTCTTCAGCTCTGCCGCAGGTACGGTTTTGTCCTCGGGCGCATTCAGGCCGAAGAAATAGTGCACCTGGTGGCCCTTGCCCAGGATGATGGTCATGGCCTTCTTCATCATCACCGGCGTTTGGCTGTCGTCCTTCACCGGCATTTGCAAGCGCATGGCGTAGGGCTTGGCGAAGGTGGTGGTGAGCATGAAAAAGGTGAGCAGCAGAAATGCCAGGTCCACCATCGGGGTCATGTCGATTTTGGTCGACATCTTTTTCGCTCGTCGCTTGCCGCCCTTGCTGGGGCCCGCCGCGTTTTGCTGAATTTCTGCCATGGGTTCTATCAGTTTGATGTGAGAGATACCCGGCCAACGCTACGCG
>DASVTG010000251.1:0-5980 GCA_036387695.1 Hymenobacter sp.
AAACCTTGCGAAACCTCTTTTCACCTCGCGAAACCTTGCGCTAAGGAGGAGTGGCCCGGTTGGTAAACCGTTTCCTCCAAGCGCACAACCGCCCTTATGGCCGCCACATTCGCCGTAAAAACCGCATCGGCCGCCAGTAACTCCTGCCGCGAATAAAGGCCCTCGTGGTATTCCACACCCGCTTCCCTTGCCGCCCGCAACACCTGCGCCCGGCGCACGCCCGCCACGCAGCCACTGGCCAGCGCGGGCGTGAACAACACACCGTCCTTCACCCAGAAAATGGCCGCGGCGCCTGCTTCCGCCACGTGCCCGGCTGCGTCGCAGATAATAATCTCGTCCAGCCCGCGCTGCTGCCGCTCGTGGGCCGCCCGAACATAGAGCCACGCCTGCGGGCCTTTGCAAAAGCTCAGCGGAGAATGAATGGAGTGGGTTTCCTGGGCAAAGTCTGCTTGGCCAACCGGCGTTTCGTCGGCCACGAAAGGCTCAGCGGTGGCCAGCCACTCGGCGGCATCGGAGGTGGGGGTGTAGCGGCCGCCACCGCCGCGCCAGAGCTGCAGGCGCAGGCGGGCGCTGGGCAAAGGGTTGGCTTGAGCAAGACCGGCGAGGGTTGCTTCCAGAGCTTCGGCGGTGGCCAGAGCGGCCGGCAGCGTCAGGTAGAGGGCCGCGGCGGCTTGTTGCATGCGGGCTGCGTGGTCGGGGGCAAAGCGCAGGCGGCCGTCGGCGAAAACCAGGGTTTCAAAGAACCCATCGCCAAAGGCAAGCCCGCGGTTGGGCAAGGGCAGGCCAAACGAGGCAGCGGCCCGCAATTCGCCGTTGTAAAGCAGGTGGCTCATCGCGCCGCCCACAAAATCCGTGAAATCCGAAAAATTCGCATGAATCCGTGGTTCAGATGAGCAGAAACTTCTTGCCCGGCAATGCCCGCACCACGCCCCGAAACTCCAGGGCCAGCAGCAGCGAGGCCACGGCGTAAATAGCCAGTTGCGCTTTCCAGGCCAGGTCGTCCATGTGCAGTTCCCGGCCGGGAGCGGCCGCCAGCACGGTTATCAAAGCGAATTCATCAACGGTAAAATCGTCGGCCGAGTAGGAAGGGGCCGGCTTGAACTTGCCCGATTGGTGCAGGGCCGCGTCCCAGTTCAGCAGTTGCTCCAGGTCCAGCGGTTCGGCGTAGAGGGCGGCTTTGTTGTTTTTGATGAGCGCGTTGCAGCCTTCCGAGGCCGGGGAGCCCAGGTTGCCGGGCACGGCCAGCACGTCGCGGTCGTAGCTCAGGGCCAGCTCGGCCGTGATGAGCGCGCCGCCTTTTATCGCGGCTTCCACCACCACCGTGCCGTCCGAAAGGCCCGCAATGATGCGGTTACGGGCCGGGAAGTTGTAGCGGTCGGGCTTGGTGCCGAACGAAAATTCGGTGAGTAGGCCGCCTTGCTCACGCATTTTTTCGGCGGTTTTGCGGTGCGTGGGCGGGTAAATAATGTCCAGGCCGGTGGCCATTACGCCCACCGTTTCCAAGCCTTCCTGCAGGGCGGCGCGGTGGGCCATGATGTCGATGCCGTAGGCCAGGCCGCTCACCACCAGCGGCCGGTGCGGCACCAAGCCCTTCACGATGCGCTCGGTTTGCTCGCGCCCGTACTCGGTGGCTTTGCGGGTGCCCACCAAGGCCACGGTTTTGGGCGCGTTCAGGTCGGCCGTGCCCTGGTAGTAGAGAATGGCGGGCGCGTCGGGAATCAGCTTGAGGCGGCTGGGGAAGCGCTTGCTGGTGTAAAAAAGGATTTCGACGTCTTCTTTTTCGGCCTTTTTTATGTCGGCTTCGGCCTTGCACAAGGCTTTTTCCCGCTCCGGGCCGGTGAGCATGGCCACGGTGGCCGCGCCCACGCCGGGAATGCGGCGGAGCTTGCCGGGCGGCATGGTCAGCACGTTTTTGGCCGAGCCGCCGTAGCTCATCAGCTGCCGGGTGAGCTGCGGGCCGATGCCGGGCAGCAGGGTCAGGGCTAGTTCGTGGAAGAGAGAATCGTCGTTCATCGGGAAGCCACCCCTTCGGTCGAGTTAAAAATTAAAAATTGAGAATTAAAAATGGACTGCCCGGTAAAGGCACTGTGGGTCTTGCCTGTTGATGTTGCCCTCATTTTTAATTGTTAATTCTCAATTTTTAATTCAGCCGAAGGCTGGTCCGGGTCGGCTTTGCCGGCGGCTTCTACTTCCTTTTTCAAACTCACCAGAAACGCCCTTACTCGCTCCAGACTTTGCACCACGTCAATCTTTTCCTTGAGCTGCGGGCCCTTTTGCTTGAGCATGTCGCGCGCGCCGGGGATGGTGTAGCCGCGCTCTTTCACCAAGTGGTAGATGGTGCGGAACACCTCAATGTCCTGCGGCGTGTAGAGGCGGTTGCCTTTTTTGCTGCGGCGGGGGCGCAGCTCGTCGAATTCGGTTTCCCAGAAGCGCACCAACGACTCGGCCACCTTGAATTGGGCGGCCACTTCGCCAATGGTGAAGTACTGTTTTTCGATGCTGCGCTCTTTGTAAGGCATAAGGGGGAGGGGTGTTGGGACTATTTCACCCGGTACTTCTTGCTGATTTCGTCGTAAATCAACAGCTTTTCGTTGGCAACGCCTTGCTTGTCGAACACGGCGTCCCAGGTGTTGAGCGGCTCCCAAATAAAGCTGCCCTTGCCTTTGCCGCCCGGCAGGTTGAAGGCAATGTCGTTGGCTTCGCGCTTGCGCTCCGAATACACAGCTTGCACCAGCGCGGGGCCCGTCAGGGCTTTCCAGGCCTCGGGCTTGAACTGCTTGCCAGGGTCGGCCCAGGTGTCGGAGTAGTGAAAATTGAGCAGCTTCAGCTTGGCATCTTTCACGCGCTTGGCCACGGCCAGGGTGTGGGGCAAGTCGCAAAAGCCTTTGCCGGGCGAGTGGCCACTGTCGGCCGCGGGGTTGTTGAAAATGCGCAGCCGGATGTAGTTGAGGCCGTGGTCTTTCAGGATTTGGATGGCGTCCTGCTGCACGCCTTTATCCGAAAACTTGATGCCCCGGGCTTCGAGCTGCGGCAGAAAGGAGATGTCGGCGCCAAGAATGTTGCCCAGCTTGGGTTTGCGGGGCGCGGGCGGCGTGCTGGCGCTGCTCACCCCCGCCAGCACCAGCAGGCCCAGGCCAAGCGCGCGACACCGGATATTTGGGAGAGACGACATAGGGACGAAAGAAAACTGCCGGGCGCGGGCAACGTCCGGGAAGGTGCCGCAAGTTACATTTCTTGGCGCTATCGGGGCAGCAGGGGCCGTTGCTACCTTTGTGGCCCTGGTCGCTTCGCAAAACCGATTTTTGGTCCCGGCCGGCCCGCCTTTTCTTGCATCTTATGTCGCTCCCCACCGCTTCGCACGTCCGCCAGCAATTCCTCGATTTCTTCGCTTCCAAAGGCCACCACATTGTGCCCTCGGCCCCCATTGTGGTGAAGGACGACCCCACGCTGCTGTTCATCAACAGCGGCATGGCCCCGTTCAAAGACTACTTCCTGGGCAACAAGCCCGCGCCCTACAAGCGCATTGCCGACACCCAGAAGTGCCTGCGCGTGAGCGGCAAGCACAACGACCTGGAAGAGGTGGGCTACGACACCTACCACCACACCATGTTCGAGATGCTCGGCAACTGGTCGTTTGGCGACTATTTCAAGAAGGACGCCATTGCCTGGGCCTGGGAGCTGCTCACCGACGTGTTTAAGCTGGAGAAAGACCGTCTTTACGTGACCTATTTCGAAGGCGACCAGGGCGACAACCTGGGGGCCGACACCGAAACCCAGGAGCTGTGGCGCACCTACACCACCGACGACCGGATTTTGCCTGGCAACAAGAAGGACAACTTCTGGGAAATGGGCGACACCGGCCCCTGCGGCCCCTGCACCGAAATCCATATCGACCTGCGCTCCAATGAAGAACGGGCCCAAAAATCCGGCCGCGAGCTTGTGAACGCCGACCACCCGCAAGTGGTGGAAGTGTGGAACAACGTATTCATGGAATTCCAGCGCCTGGCCGATAAAAGCCTGGTGAAGCTGCCGGCTCAGCACGTGGACACCGGCATGGGCTTTGAGCGCCTGATGATGGCCGTGTCGGGCGTGAAGTCGAACTACGACACCGACGTGTTTCAGCCGCTCATCCAGTTCATCGCCAAGGAAGTGGGAGTGGAGTACCACGGCACCGCGCCCGCCACGGTGAACGACCAGCCCGCTACCGAAAACGAGAAAACCGACATTGCCATTCGGGTCATTGCCGACCACATCCGCACCATCGCCTTCACCATTGCCGACGGCCAGCTGCCGAGCAACGTGAAGGCTGGCTACGTCATCCGACGCATTCTGCGCCGGGCGGTGCGCTACGCGTTTTCGTCGCTCAATCAGAAGCAGCCTTTCCTGTTCAAGCTAGTGCCGGTGCTGGCCGACCAGATGGCCGGCATCTTCCCCGAGCTGAAAGCCCAGACGGCTTTCGTCCAGCGCGTGATTGAAGAAGAGGAAATTGCCTTCCTGAAAACGCTCGAAACCGGCCTTCGGCGCTTGGATGCTCTCGAAGAAAGCGCCCGCGCCAACGGTAACCGCATTGACGGCAAAACCGCCTTCGAGTTGTCCGACACGTTTGGCTTCCCGCTGGACCTTACGGCCCTCATTGCCCGGGAAAAAGGCCTGACGGTAGACGAGGAAGGCTTCCAGAAGGAGTTGGCCCAGCAGAAAAACCGCAGCCGCAACGCCCAGGAAACCGAGCAGTCGGACTGGACCATTGTGGCCGATACCGATGAGCAGCCCGCCTTCGTGGGCTATGACCTCGACGCCGCGCCCGCCCGCATCCTGCGCTACCGCAAGACCACGGCCAAGGGCAAAACCGAGTACCAGCTGGTGCTCGACCAAACCGCGTTCTACGCCGAGAGTGGCGGCCAGGTGGGCGACACCGGCTTCCTGGAAGGCGACTTTGCCACGCTGCGCGTCATTGATACCAAGAAGGAAAACGACCTTATCGTGCACACGGTGCTGGATTTGCCCGAGGATTTGACCGGCGAATTCATGTCGCGGCCCGATGCCTCGCGCCGCACCCAGATTCGGCAGAACCACTCGGCTACGCACTTGGTGCAGGCGGCTTTGCGCGAAGTGCTGGGCTCGCACGTACAGCAGAAAGGCTCGCTGGTGAACGAGAAGCTGTTGCGCTTCGACTTCTCGCACTTCACCAAGGTGACCGACGACCAGCTGCGCCAGATTGAGCGCATCGTGAACGAGAAAATTCGCCAGCAAATCCCGCTCGACGAGCGCCGCAACGTGCCCATTGCCGAGGCCAAAACGTTAGGGGCAATGGCGCTTTTTGGCGAGAAATACGGTGAGTTCGTGCGCGTCATCACCTTCGACAAAGACTTCTCGGTGGAGCTGTGCGGTGGCCTGCACGTGCCCAACACCGGCAACATCGGCTACCTGAAAATCACGGCCGAAAGCGCCGTGGGCGCGGGCGTGCGCCGCATTGAAGCCGTGACCGGCGCCGGGGCCGAAGCCTACGTGGACCAGCAGCTCGACCTGTTGGCGCAGGTGCGCGAAACCCTCGGCAACCCCCAGCACCTCATTCCCAGTATCGAGAAGCAGAGCGAGGAAATTGCCGCCCTGCGCGAAATCATCGGCAGCCATGTGCAGCAGAAAGGCTCGTTGGTAAACGACAAGCTGCTGCGCTTCGACTTCTCGCACTTCACCAAAGTAACTGACGAGCAGCTGCGCGAGATTGAGCGTATGGTCAATGAGCGGATTCGCCAGCAGATTCCCCTGGACGAGCGCCGCAACGTGCCCATTGCCGAGGCCAAAAACCTGGGTGCTATGGCTTTGTTCGGCGAAAAGTACGGCGAGTTTGTGCGGGTTATAACCTTCGATAAAGGCTATTCGGTGGAGCTATGCGGCGGCCTGCACGTGAGCAACACCGGCAGCATCGGCTACTTCAAAATCACCACGGAAAGTGCCGTGGGAGCCGGTGTGCGCCGTATTG
>DASVTG010000252.1:0-3439 GCA_036387695.1 Hymenobacter sp.
CGAGCCCGAGGTGTACGCCCAGATTCACAAGATTCAGCTGCCCGGCGACTACATCGCCTTCAAGCTCAGCGGCCAGCTGCAAACCACGGTTTCGGGCTTGTCGGAAGGCGTGTTCTGGAATTTTAAGAAGCAGGCCATCGCCCAGGAGCTGCTGGACTACTACGGCATCAGCGCCGACTTGCTGCCCGAGGTGGTTGATACGTTTTCGGTGCAAGGCCACCTGAGCGCAGAAGCGGCAGTAGAGCTGGGCCTCACCGCTGGCATACCCATCAGCTACCGGGCCGGCGACCAGCCCAACAACGCCTTCTCATTGAATGTGCTGAACCCCGGCGAAGTGGCGGCCACGGGCGGCACCAGCGGCGTGGTTTACGGCATCAACGAAACCAACACGCCCGACCCCCGCTCGCGGGTGAACTCCTTCGTGCACGTGAACAGCACGCCCGCCCAGCCCCGCAACGGCGTGCTGATGTGCCTCAACGGCACCGGCATCCTAAACAGCTGGCTGCGCAAAATCGTGGGCGAGCTGCCCTACGACCGCATGAACCAACTGGCCGCTCAGGCGCCGGTGGGAGCGGAGGGCCTCGTGTTCCTGCCCTTCGGCAACGGCGTGGAACGCATCCTCGAAAACCGCCCGGCCGACGCCGAATTGCGCGGCCTGAACTTCAACATTCACCACCAAACCCATGTGTTGCGCGCCGCCCAGGAAGGCATTGTGTTTGCCCTGAACTACGGCATGGACATCCTGCGGGCCAGCGGCGTGCAGGTGCGCAAGGTGCGCGCCGGCAACGCCAACATGTTTCTCAGCCCCGTGTTCCGCGAAGCCTTCGTGAACAGCGGCAACGTGGAGCTGGAGCTCTACAACACCGACGCGGCCCAGGGCGCGGCGCGCGGCGCGGGCATCGGCGCCGGCGTGTACGCCAGCCCAGCCGAAGCCTTCGGTGGCCTCGAACGCATCCTCACCGTGGAGCCCACCGACCAGCTCCGCGAACAATACCAAGCCGCATACGGCCGCTGGCAGGAAGCCCTGCCGAACCGTAGGAACGCGCCATGGCGCGTTCAATCGTTGGACGTAACACCCCGATAATCTAATGCCGGACCTCGTCCGGACCCCGAACGCGCCATGGCGCGTTCCTACCTATTTCATCACCAACCTTCCCCTCCTATGTCTAGCAACACGCTTTCCAAGACAGAATTTTTCACGGGCATCGACACCGTTCGCTTCGAAGGTCGCGAGTCTGACAACCCGCTCGCCTTTAAATGGTACGACGAAAACCGCGTGGTGGCCGGCAAGACCATGAAGGAGCATTTGCGCTTCGCGGTGTCGTACTGGCACACCTTCACCGGCACCGGTGGCGACCCGTTCGGCCCCGGCACCAAGGTGTTTGCCTGGGATTCGCACCACGAAATCATCGGCCGTGCCAAGGACAAAATGGATGCCGCGTTCGAGTTTTTCACCAAGCTCGGCACGCCGTACTATTGCTTCCACGACATTGACATGGTGGAGGAAGGCGACTCGCTGGCCGAGTACGAGCGCAACCTCGCCACCATCGTCGACTACGCCAAGCAGCACCAGGCCGCCAGCGGCGTGAAGCTGCTGTGGGGCACGGCCAACGTGTTTTCGCACCCGCGCTACATGAACGGCGCCAGCACCAACCCCGACTTCCAGGTGGTGGCCCACGCCGCCACGCAGGTGAAAAACGCCATCGACGCGACCATCGCGCTGGGCGGCGAAGGCTACACCTTCTGGGGCGGCCGCGAGGGCTACATGACCCTGCTCAACACCGACATGAAGCGCGAGCAGGCGCACCTGGCCAAGTTCCTGACCATTTCCCGCGACTACGCTCGTAAGCAGGGCTTCACCGGCAAGTTCTTCATCGAGCCTAAGCCGGCCGAGCCCACCAAGCACCAGTACGACTTCGACGCGGCCACCGTCCTGGGCTTCCTTCGCGAACACGGCTTGCAGGACGACTTCATGCTGAACCTGGAAGTGAACCACGCCACGCTGGCCGGCCACACCTTCCAGCACGAGCTGCAAGTAGCGGCCGACGCCAACCTGCTGGGCAGCATCGACGCCAACCGCGGCGACTACCAGAACGGCTGGGACACCGACCAATTCCCCAACAACCTGAACGAGCTGACCGAGGCCATGCTCATCATCCTGGAGCACGGCGGCATCTCGCCCGGCGGCATCAACTTCGACGCCAAAACCCGCCGTAACTCCACCGATTTGGAGGACATTTTCATCGCCCACATCGCCGGCATGGACACCTTCGCCCGCGCCTTGGTGGTGGCGAATGACATCCTTGAAAAGTCGCCCTACCGCAAGTTCCGCCAGGAGCGCTACGCTTCGTTTGACTCCGGCCAGGGCGCCGAATTCGAGCGCGGCGGCCTGACCCTGGAAGACCTGCGCACCATTGCCCACAAATCGGGTGAGCCCACGCCGAAAAGCGGCAAGCAGGAGTGGTTGGAGGCCATCATCAACCAGTACATCTAAAACCTCGCCCCCTGACCCCCTCTCCCAAAAAGAGGGGGCACCGGCTCGTGAGCACGATTCCGAAACCAGCAAGACCGGTGCCCCCTCTTTTTGGGAGAGGGGGTCAGGGGGTGAGGTTGCCCGGCGCACTTCGAAAAAACGGAACCGGCCGGCCACCGCGTGGTGGGAATAGCAAAGTGGCTGGCTGCCACGGCTTCGACTGAACCCACTGGCAGGCGGCGTTCCGGCACGAGGATGGCCCCATTGGTGAGCGGGGTAAATCTTCACGTGAACCGCTGTGCTTGCCGGCCGAAACGCCGTTTTGCCGTCGGCTGGTGTTTGAGGCGCTAGCTTGGGGCTCATTCTTTACTCACGCTTAAGCTTGATGCGCATGAATTTATCCCGACACTTAGCGGCAGTGGCCACTTTAGGCCTGGCCGTTTCAACTGCTGCCTCGGCCCAACCGAAGGGAGGCGCAAGCCAAACCGTGCAGATGGCGGTGCAGCCCGGCGACCCCAAGCTGCAAATCAGCAAGCACATTTACGGGCACTTTGCCGAGCACCTGGGGCGCTGCATCTACGGTGGTTTTTGGGCCGATAAAGACTCCAAAGCCCCGCAGCAAGGCCGCATTCGCATGGACATTGTGGAGGCGCTCAAGAAAATCAAAGTGCCCAACCTGCGCTGGCCCGGCGGCTGCTTCGCCGACACCTATCACTGGCGCGACGGCGTGGGCCCCACCGCCCAACGCCCCAAAATGCTGAACATGTGGTGGGGCAACAACCTGGAGGACAACAGCTTTGGAACGCATGAGTTCCTGGAACTGTGCAACCTGCTCGGCACCGAGCCTTACTTAGCCGCCAACGTGGGCAGCGGCACGGTGCAGGAAATGGCCGGCTGGATGGAATACCTGAACTCCAACGAGGACACCCCGCTGGTGCTGGAACGCCGCAAAAACGGCCACCCGGA
>DASVTG010000253.1:0-9078 GCA_036387695.1 Hymenobacter sp.
CCTGGGCGGTGACTACGAGGTGATTCACCACAGCACCTACCTGCAGCAGCTCATCAACGAGGGCAAGGTGGGCGTGACCGGCGGCGAGAGCTTCAAAGGCCGCCGCATCACCTTCCACGACTCCTGCTACCTGGGCCGCGCTAACAACATCTACGAAGCGCCGCGCGAGGTGCTGGCCGCCCTCGACGCCGACCTGGTGGAGATGAAGCGCAGCCGCGCCAACGGCCTGTGCTGCGGCGCTGGCGGGGCGCAAATGTGGAAAGAGGCCGAGCCCGGCAAAAAGGAAATCAACATCGAGCGCACCGAGGAAGCCTTGGCCACGCTGAGTGGGCAAGCCGCCGCACTGGCCAACCTGGGCGGCGTGGAAACTGAAACCAGCGCCCCTGCCCCTCACGACTTGCAAGGCAGCATCATTGCCGTGTCGTGCCCGTTCTGCATGACCATGATGAGCGACGGCGTGAAAAACAAGGAGCAGGAAAGCAAGGTGCAGGTGTTCGATTTGGCCGAGCTGGTGGCGTCGGCTGAGGGCATCAACGCGTAGAAGGGCCGAATTTTAGCTCGCAGCACAGGCACGGAAACGCGCGTGAATTCGTTTACCCAATACATTTGGGCACACGAGCCGGCTGGCACGAACGACGCCGTTGTTCCAGCCCGGCTGCTAACCGCTGAGATTCTGACTTATGTACGTTGCTTTTGACCAGCTGCCGCCCACGGCGCGGGTGTGGATTTATCAAGCCAGCCGCCCTCTTTCGGGTTCCGAAATAATGGGCGTACTGCCGAGCTTGGCCCGCTTTGCCGAGGAATGGACCAGCCACGGGCGCGCGCTGCACGCCTCGGCCGAGTTCCTGCACCAGCACTTCCTCGTCATTGGCCTCGACGAAGGAGTGGCCGGCGCCAGTGGGTGTTCCATCGACGCTTCGGTGCGGTTCATTGCGCAGCTGGAGCAGCACTTGGGCGTGGAGCTGTTGGACAAGTCGCGGCTGGCATTTCTGCAAAGCGGTACGGTAAAGCTGTTCACCCGCAACGAGCTGAAAGCGGCGGTGGCCGATGGCACATTGGAACCCGACACTTTTTATTTTGACAACACGTTATTAACTAAGGCTGAGCTTGATACGCAATGGCCCCGGCCTGCTGGCCAGACCTGGCTGGCGCGGTATTTCGGGCAGGGAGAAAAAAACCGTCAGCTTGCGTAAATCCTACCCAAACCTAGTATTATTGCTAACCCAACGGTGCCGAATCGGGAACATTTTCCGGTTGCCTTTCCTACCCCTCCCACTCCATCCATGAGGAAACTAGTATTGATTTGCGCCGCGGCGAGCTCTGCCGCGTTGTTGGGCGGCTGTGCCGCTACGGGCAGCATGAGCAAAGGCGACAAGCAGTTTGCCCGGGGTCAGTACGAGTTGGCCATTCCGCTGTACAAGGCCGACATTGCCAGGGGCAAGAATGCCGCTATTTCGAACTTCCGCGTTGGCGAAGCCTACCGCCTTTCCAACCGCGTGGAAATGGCCGAGCCCTTCTACAAAGCCGCGCTGGACGGCAAGGTGAAAAACGCCGACGCCGGCTTCCGCTACGCTGAAGCGCTGCGCGCCAACGGCAAGTACGACGAAGCCGCCGCGCAATTTGCGTCTTATGCCAGCAGCGGCGGCAACCGCACCTTGGCGGCCCGCGCCGAAACCGAAGCCAAAAACGCGACCGACAGCAAGAGCGTGGCCGCCATCAAGAACAAGTACGACGTGATGCCCGTGGACGCCCTGAATTCGGCCGCCTCGGATTTTGGCGGCACGCTGATGGCCAGCACCGGCGAATTGATATTTGCCTCGGGCCGCGACGGCAAGAAGTACCTCGGCAACGGCGAGAACTTCAATGACCTCTACGCCATCAAGTTCGACAACGCCACTACCATGAGCGGCGGCACCGCCCGCAAGCTGGAAGGTCCCTTCAACTCCGACGACAAGCACGAAGCCAGCGCCACCTACACGCCCGACGGCAAAACCATGGTGTTTGCCCGCTCGAACGACGGCAGCAAAAAAGGCTACCTGAGCGTGGACCTCTGGATTTCCTACAACAAGGCCGGGGCTTGGAGCGAGCCCGTGCTGGCGAACATCAACGACCGCACGGCCGACGACTTTTCGCCGGCTTTCGCCCCCGACGGCACCACGCTCTACTTTGCGTCGAGCCGCAAGGGCGGGCAGGGCGGCAACGACCTGTACAAAGCCACGCTGGGACCCAACGGCCGTTTCTCGCCGGCTGAGAACCTGGGCGAAACCATCAACACCGCCGGCAACGACAACTTCCCCGGCGTGGCCACCGACGGCACGCTGTACTTTGCGTCGGACGGGCGCCCGGGCTTGGGCAAGCTCGACATCTTCATGGTGAAGGGCGGACAGGCCGTGAACCTGGGTTCCGACGTGAACAGCGTGGCCGACGACTTTGCCCCCGTGCCCGTCGGGGCTGACATGGGCTTGTTCAGCTCGAACCGCGTTGGTGGCAAAGGCTCGGACGACGAGTACATGTTCAAGAAGAAGCCGCTGAAGCTGGTGACTTTCTCGCTCGACGGCACCGTGCTGGAGCGCGACGACAAAGCCAAGACCACTTCGCCGGTAGCGGGCGCCCAAATCACCATTGTGGGAACCAACGGCCAGCGCCAGACGCTGACCAGCGGCCCAGACGGTAAGTTCGCCGCCAGGCTGGACTCGGTGACGAGCTACACCGTGACGGGCGAACGCCCCGGCGACTTTGCCGCGCGCGCCGCCGTGAGCACCGTGGGCCGCAAGCCCAGCCAGGACCAATTGCCCGAGCTGACGAACGACATCAAGCTGCCGGTAACCCTGACGCTGAACAAAATCATCTTGGCCCGGGCCATTGAAGTCAAAGACATCCTCTACGACTACAACAAGTTCAACATCCGCCCGGATGCGGCCATTCGCCTCGATACGCTGGTGCAAACGCTGGTGGACAACCCCAAAATCTCCATCGAGCTGAGCTCCCACACCGACCAGCGGGGCAAGGACGCCTACAACCAGAAGCTGTCGCAGCAGCGGGCCCAGGCCGCCGTGGACTACATCGTGAGCAAGGGCATCGACAAGGGCCGCATCACGGCCAAAGGCTACGGCGAAACGCGTCCCATCATCGCCAAGCCTACTTCGGAAGAAGAATACCAGCGCAACCGCCGCACCGAATTCCGGGTGACCCGAGTCGCACAGTAATTCGAGTTTTCTCGTTTGCAAAAAGCCCCGCCAGCACCCGTTGTCGGGGCTTTCTGCAAACGAGAGACTGCTTAATTCAACCGTAGGTCGGCAAAACCGAGGTAGGGACGCATCCTTGCATCTTGTCGTCCGCGCCGCTTGAAGCAGCATCGTTCGCACGTTATCGTTCAGACCCGAGACGCAAGGATGCGTCCCTAGCTCGGCCAACAGTCAACGCAAACCGCTACTTAGCGTTTCTGCATCGACACAGCATTCGCTCCCTGCCCAGCCGTTCTGGAACGTGGCACACCTTTTGAAAATAGCAGAACACGAACCGGACTCTCCGGCTTGTCTTTATTTTCTCCGCGCCATGAAAAAGGCTCTACTTCTTGCCCTGGTCGGTCTGTTTGCGGCCGTGGCTCCTGCGTTGGCATTGCCGCCTCCGCCGGCTAACGTCAATTTTACCTCGGAGCGCGGCGTGCCGTTTGGCCTTGTGCTCGATGGGCGCCCCCTCACGCGTGGCGCGGCCCGGCAGGTGCACGTAGACCGGCTCGCGCCCGGCCTGCACTGGGCCGATTTCACGGTGCCCACGGCTTACGGCAGGGCGGTGCGCTTCCGCAGCCGCGTGTGGCTGGAGCCCGGCCTGGAAACTTCCTTCGTGCTGATTGCCCGGCCCGGTCGGCCACTCGACTTGCGGCAGGTGGGGGCGGTGTCCCTGTATGGGCCCGGCCGGGGCCGTAGGGATGGCTACTACGACAACGGCGGCCGGTACAACAGCCCGCAGCCGTATGGCCAAGGCAGCAACGACCCCTACAACAATGGGGCTTATGGCGCTCCTGACCCCAATTACAACAACGGCTACGGCAACCAGCCCAACGGCAACAACCCATCCGGCAGCTACAATAACGGCTCTCAGAACAACGGCGGCTACTACGCGGGCAGCGCCGCGAGCAGCTACCGCACCATGCAGCCGCAGGACGTGGACGCGCTGGTACAAGCCATAAAACAACGCCCCTTCGAGGCCAGCAAGCTGAGCACCGCCAAGGAGGCACTGACCCAAACCACCATCCAAGCCGAGGACCTGAAGCGCCTGCTGCGCAGCCTGGACTTTGAAGCTTCGCGGGTGGAGCTCGCCAAGTTTGCGCACTCGCACGTGGCCGACCCGCAGAATTTCTACCGCGTGTACGAAGCGTTTGACTTTGACAACAACGCGCAGGAAGTGCAGCGCGCCGTTGCGCCCGAATCGCAGCGCTAACCAACTTTATCGCATAAAAAAGGCCGTTGCAGTACTGCAACGGCCTTTTTTATGCGATAAAGTTGCGGAACTACCGCAGGCGGTCCATGCTGCGCACCAATTGCTCGTCGCGGCGGATGAAACGGTTGGCCAGTAGGTTGAGCAGCAGGGCCAGGGTGGGCAGGTAGAAACCGGCCAGGAATTGGCCTTCCAGCTTCAGGTTGAGCGCTTGCTCGCCTTGGTTGGAGAAGTAAAACGCGGCCCCGAGCGTGGCGGTGATGAGCAGCAAGTTTACGGAGCCCAGCAACAGCTGCTTGCCGCGGTTGCGGAATTGAAAAATCTCAAACACCGCCACGGCGGCCGAGGCGGCCGCCAGCAGGCCAATCAGCCAAGCGGGTCCGGTAGGCACGGCCAGTGGCTTGCCTAGCGACTTGAAGCCGAAGGCGGTGAGGGTGAGCTCTTGGCCGGTGAGGCCGTCCACTTTGTGCCACAGGGGCAACGCTAACACGCTGAGCATGGCCAGAGCCAGCAACAGTAGAAATACGCTTTGGATTCTTTGTATCATCTTTGTTGTAGTATAGAAAGAGGCCCGGGCTTGTGCCGGGGCCACAAATTTAGTTCCATCCGGCGCTTGCGCCGCAATTGATACTTCGAATGCCAACTGCTTATATCGTGGACGCGGTGCGTACCCCGATTGGAAAATTTGCCGGCGCGCTCAGCAGCGTCCGGCCCGACGATTTGGCCGCCCACGTGCTCCGCGAGCTCCTGCGCCGCAATCCCTCCGTTGATAAAAGTGCCGTGGAGGACGTCATCATCGGCGCCGCCAACCAGGCTGGGGAAGACAACCGCAACGTGGCCCGCATGGCGGCGCTGCTGGCCGGCCTGCCCACCACCGTGCCCGGCAACACCGTGAATCGCCTCTGCGCCTCGGGCCTGCAAAGCATCATGGATGCCGCCCGCGCCATCAAGGCGGGCGAAGGCGACGTGTACCTGGCCGGCGGCGCCGAGAGCATGACCCGCGCCCCGTTCGTGATGGCCAAGTCGGAGTCGGCCTTCGGGCGCGAGCTCACGGCCCACGACACCACGCTGGGCTGGCGGTTCATCAACCCCAAGCTGAGCAAGCTGCACTACCCCTTCGCCATGGGCCAAACGGCCGAAAACGTGGCCAAGCAGTACGGCATCACGCGCGAGGAGCAGGACGCCTTCGCCTTCGAAAGCCAGCGCAAATACGCCCGGGCTTTCGAGAAAGGCCGTTTTCGGAAGGAAATTGTGCCGGTGTTCATCCCGCAGCCCAAAGGCGACACAGCCCTTTTTGATGCCGACGAGCAGCCGCGCTTCTCTTCCCTGGAAAAGCTCGCTACCCTCAAGCCGGCCTTCCAGCCCGAAGGCGGCACCGTGACGGCGGGCAACTCGGCCGGCATTAACGACGGCGCCGCCGCCGTGCTGGTGGTGAACGAAGACGCGTTGCAGCGCTACAACCTGAAGCCCATGGCGCGGGTAGTGGCCTCGGCCGTGGCCGGTGTCGACCCGTCGGTGATGGGCCTGGGCCCCATCCCGGCCACCAAAAAGGTGTTGCAACGCGCCGGCTTGACCCTGGCCGACATCGACCTGATAGAGCTGAACGAGGCCTTTGCGGCCCAGAGCATTGCTTGCATCCGCGAGCTGGCGCTGGACCCGGCCAAGGTGAACGTGAACGGCGGCTCCATTGCCCTGGGCCACCCGCTGGGCAGTTCCGGCGCCCGCATCACGGCCACGCTGCTGCACGAGATGCAGCGCCGCGGCGAGGGCATGCGCTACGGCCTGGCCACCATGTGCGTGGGCGTGGGCCAGGGCGCCGCCGTGATTTACGAGAAGCTGTAAAATTCAATGAGCAATGAACAGTGAACAATGAGCAATTAGTAGTGAACCTTCCCTGTTGTTCATCGGCTAGCCGCTCACTGTTCATTGCCCATTGAAATTATGCGGTACTTCCTCCATTTTGCCTACGACGGCACGCGCTACCACGGCTGGCAGGTGCAGCCTAATACCCTCACCGTGCAAGCTGAGGTAGACCGCTGCCTCTCCCAGGTATTGCGCCAGCCCATTCACAGCCTGGGCAGCGGGCGCACCGACACGGGCGTGCACGCCAGTCACCAAGTGGCGCACTTCGACGCCGAGTTGCCCGAAGCCCTGACGCTGGACTTGCTGCTTTACCGCCTGCGCCGCGCCCTGCCCACCGACATTGCCGCCCTGCGCCTGCACCCCGTGGCCGACGATGCCCACGCCCGCTTCTCGGCGGAGGAGCGCAGCTACGAGTATTTCGTGCTCACGCCGCAGCCCGACCCTTTCCGGCGCGACCACGCCCTGCACTTGGACCGCACGCCCGACGTGGCAGCCATGAACGAAGCCGCCAGCTACCTCATCGGGCAGTTTGACTTCACCTCTTTTTCCAAAGTAAAAGGCGGGGTTGACCACTACGTGTGCTATTGCTACGAGGCGGGCTGGCACGCCGCACCGGGCGGGCTCATGTTCCGCATCCGGGCCAACCGCTTCGTGCGGGGCATGGTGCGGCTGGTGGTGGGCACCCTGCTCGACGTGGGCCGCGGCAAGATGACGCCGCGCCAGTTTCAGGAGCTGCTCTGGGCCCAGCGGCGGGTGGACGCGGGCGGCGCGGCGCCCGCGCGCGGCCTTTTTCTGAGCAAGGTGGCGTACGGGCCGGGCGTGGTGCCGGCGTGAGAAAGTGGCTGCGAAGAAAACCGCCGGTCATGGCCCGGCTGCGCTCGACATGACCGGCGGTTTAGCGTAACGCGTACCTGCCGTGCACTTTTGGGCCGCTCCGCTGTTTACTCCCGACCTTTGCCTTACTTATGGACCCCACCACTACCGCTACCAAAACCGGCCAGGTATTCGACTGGGCCGTGCTGCGCCGCCTGCTGAGCTACGTGCGCCCCTACCGGCGCATATTTATTGGCCTGATTGTGCTCACCGTGGCCACCGCCGTGCTGGGCACGCTGCGGCCGTTTCTCATTCAGCGCATGGTGGACGTCAGCATCGAGCAGGGCGACATGAAGGGCCTCAACTTCATGTTCGGGCTGCTGCTGGTGCTGCTGGTGGCCCACGCCGGGGTGAGCTATTTGCAGACCTACTACGGCGGCTGGCTGGGCCAATACATTGTGCGCGACATCCGCACCGACCTTTACCAGCACCTGCTCAAACTGAAGCTTAGCTTTTTTGACCGCACTCCGATTGGCGTGCTCACCACCCGCAACATTTCCGATGTCGAAACGCTGTCCGACGTGTTCAGCGAAGGCCTCGCGGCCATGGCGGGCGACATCCTGCAGCTGCTCTTCATCATGGGCTTCATGTTCTACATCGACTGGCGGCTGACGCTGGTGAGCTTGTCCGTGATTCCGCCGCTGCTTTTCTCCACCTACGTGTTCAAGGAGAAAATCAAAGGCTCGTTTCAGGACGTGCGCACGGCCGTGGCCAAGCTCAATTCCTTTGTGCAGGAGCATCTTACGGGCATGAACGTGGTGCAGATTTTCAACAACGAGGAGCGGGAGTTTCGCAAGTTCGAAGCCATCAACCAGGAGCACACCGAAGCCAACATCCGTTCGGTGCTTTACTACAGCATCTACTTCCCGGTGGCCGAAGTGCTGGGCGCCGTGGGCGTGGGCCTGCTAGTTTGGTACGCCGCCCAGGGCCAGATTGAGGGCAACATTTCCAAGGGCGCGCTCATTGCCTTCATCATGTACAACGCCCTGTTCTTCCGCCCCATTCGTCAGATTGCTGACCGGTTCAACACCTTGCAGCTGGGACTGGTAAGCACCGAGCGTCTGCTGAAGCTGTTAGATAACAAAGACTTAGTAGCCACCACCGGCACCTTTGCCCCGGCCGAAATCAAAGGCGACGTGGAGTTTAAAAGCGTCAGGTTTGCTTATAATGAGCCCGAATGGGTGCTCAAAGACATCAGCTTCCACGTGCAGCCGGGCCAAACCATTGCTTTCGTGGGTGCCACGGGCGCCGGCAAAACCAGCATCATCAACTTGCTGAGCCGATTCTACGACATTCAGGAGGGCAGCATCTGCATTGATGGCCGCGACTTGCGCGAGTACGACCTGAGCCTGCTGCGCCGCCAAATCGGCGTGGTGCTGCAGGACGTTTTTCTCTTCGCCGGCAGCATCCGCGACAACATCACGCTGGGCAACAAAACCATCACCGACGCCCAAATTTGGGAAGCGGCCGACCTCGTGGGCGCCCGCCGTTTCATCGAGCGCCTGCCCGGCTCCCTCAACTACCCGGTGATGGAGCGCGGCGCCACGCTTTCCGTGGGCCAGCGCCAGCTCATCAGCTTCGTGCGGGCCATGGTGTACCAGCCCCGCGTCATCGTCCTGGACGAAGCCACCTCCTCGGTCGATTCCGAAACCGAAGAGTTGATTCAGTCGGCCATCGAGAAGCTGATGCAGGGCCGCACCTCGCTCGTCATCGCCCACCGCCTGAGCACCATCCAGAAAGCCGATAAAATCATCGTGCTCGACAAGGGCGAAATCAAAGAAACCGGCACCCACGAGGAGCTCCTGCGCATTGAAGGCGGGTATTATGCCCAGCTCTACCGCATGCAGTACGTCGTTAGTAGTGAATCATGACTAAAGCGTAAAAAGGACGTCATGCTGAGCGCAG
>DASVTG010000254.1:0-3343 GCA_036387695.1 Hymenobacter sp.
AACCGATAACAGCCGCACGGCGGTGGGAGTGGTCAGCTTTCCAGGGCCTGCGGGAGGCAGCGGCTTGTCGCTCACGCGCCGATTTTAAAGGAAAAGAGGGGGCAGGGATACCTCCCTG
This sequence comes from Hymenobacter sp., assembly GCA_036387695.1. GTDB lineage: Bacteria > Bacteroidota > Bacteroidia > Cytophagales > Hymenobacteraceae > Hymenobacter. The sequence goes on from DASVTG010000254.1 coordinate 119, forward strand.
CTCCACTTTACCGGTTGAAGCCCACCAGCAGAAAGACAACGCTGAGGTAGGTCCACAGGGCCGAAAACAGCACGTGAATGGTCGTTTCGAAGCGTTTGCCTCGCCACAACGCGGCGGAGTACCCAAAAAACTGTGTCAGCAAGCGGGCCAGCCAAAAAATGCCGCAGCCCAGCGCGAGCTTGCGGCCGAGCGGCGTGCTCACCAACTCAGCTGCCGAAGTGAGGCAGAGCAGGCCCATGAGCAGGACGGTAAAGGCCACGAAAAACGTGTGCACGTACATCATCTGCCGGTTAATCAGGCTCACGGCAGCAAACTCGCGGCGCCACTGGAAATAGCGTGCGAAGCCCGCGTGCAGCAGCGCCAGTACCACCAATAGGAAGCCAATGGCTTTAAGTTGCACTTCCATTTTTCCGGAGCAGAAATGAGGTGACGAAAGGCGTGATGCGGATTTCCTGCTCCACGCAAAGCCCGGCCTGGGAGAAGGAAGCCAACCAAGCGCGGCGCGAGTGAAAATGAAAAAAGCCGACGGTGTAAGCCAGAAAATTGGCGGTGTCGCGCAAGTGCTCCGTCACCACCAACAGCCCGTTGGGCTTGGTGATGCGCGCGAGTTCCTGAAAGAACCCGGCCCGTTCCTGGGCGTCGCGAATTTCATGCGCAGCCAGAAAGGCAAACGCCATGTCAATGGAATTGCCGGGCAAGGGCAGCGCGGCACGCGTGTCCACGGCCTGCGTGCCGGGAAAGGGCAACGTGGCCCGGCGGGCGCGCTCGATGGAGACTTCGGTGTGTCGGGTGGGGTCGTAAAAGTCCAGCACCTGCAAGGTGCCGGGCGCGAACTTTTGCACCAGCACGGGGCTGATTTCATCGAAGCCCGCGTTGATGTTGAGCAGCGCGGCGTTGGGAGCTGGTGCGGCTGGCAGCCAGTTGAGGGAGTACAAACTGGAGCAGTCATACACGTAGGCCGTTGCGGCAAGGGAAGCCAACACCGGGGCTATTAGCAGTCCCAGGGCCATGGCCGCATAAGGCCGCAACGCGGGAGGCGCGGCAAAGCTGGCCCCGGCGAGCACCAACGCTCCGGCCACCGCCACCGCGTAAAAATGCCAGTTGAACCGCACCACGTTTCGCAGGCCTTGGAGCGGTTTTCTTAGCGGCGCCATTGTTCGGTTCGTCCTTTTTTCCAGTGGTAGGGCACTTCGCGCACTTCAAAGGCATTGGCCAGCTCCATGCTGCTGAACGGCAAATGGTTGAGAAAGCCCACGTGGTAGCTCTCGACGGCCACGGGCTCCGGTTGCCAGTGTTGACGCACGCCTTCCACGATGAGCATGCGGCCGGTGCCGGCTTCCGCTGAAAACGTGAAGGGGAGCGGGCCCGCAAAGCGGCGAGCTTCCTGCCAAGTAGCAAAAGGTGAGGCTGCCGGGAGCAAAACTTCGGCCGCCGGCGGGGCCAGCATGACGTGGAAATCGGCCTTTTGTGAGCGAATGCTGAGCCGGCCAGCCAAGTTCTGCTGCTCAATGTCGATGGTGTGGTAACGGTAGTGGGTGAACAGGTTGCCCAGGGCGGTCATGCGCCGCTTGTCCGTTTCCGACCGCAGGATGTAGAGCCCCCGCAAGCGCTTGCCGGTAGGCGAAGGGTAGCGCACAAACGCCCGGTAGCCAATCAGGAAAAAGTCGTGCCCCAGCCAGCCGGGAAACCCTTTTGGGCGCAACTGGCGTGTTTGCACCAAGGCCACAGCTAGGAAGCCCGTGCCGTCGGAGAAGGTGTCGGGCACGAGCGGGGCGGGCAGCAAAGCCTGCAGCTCGGCCTGGGGCACGGCAAAGGTGAGCACCAGTGAGTACTCAAAATACGCTTCTACCGCAAACGGGTGGGTTTTCAACCAGGCAAGCATCGGGCGGTTAGCGCGGGGACAGGCGCCGGGGCCTAAAGGTATGCGCGTAAATGAGTAAGCAGAACAGCCCGGCGAAAAAGGCGTTGGCCCGGCCCCACAGCAGCAGGTCGGGGGCCAGCCAGCTTTCCAGCGCATTCATGGAGAGGACGAGGGCAATCTGGGCCCGGGCGCACCACTGGGGGCGGTAGCCGCTGAGCACCCACGCCGCCATCCCGATTTCACCCACCCCAATCAGGCGCGTGAGTAAGCTGGCGTGCTCCGGCCCCAGAATGCGCGCCACGATGGCCGCGTGCCTCGGCACGAGCATCAGCACTTTGCAGAGCAGGCCGTTGGCCAGCCACACCAGGGCAATGAGGTAGGAGAAGAAGCGATGCATGGATGAAGTGTAGTAGCGTGGTCGTACCCGGAGGGACTCTGCGAGTCCGCGCGTGCCAGAACGTTTCTACAAGCGCGGACTCGCAGAGTCCCTCCGGGTACGACCGCGCTACAGAAGCTATTGCGCCCGGCCCGTGTCCACCAGCTTTTGCAGGCGGGCCTGCGCCGGGCGGGGCAGGGCACTGAGCAAATCCAGGCCGGTGGCGGCTTCGATTTTGTCCACCGACGTCAGGTACTGCTTCCAGTCGGGGTTCACAGCGTTGTCGTTGGGCGTGTCGATGGCCAGGACGCGCACGGCGGGGTCGGTGGCGATGCGCTGCAGGTCGTTGGTTCCGTCGGGCAGGATGACCATGACTTTCCAGATGCGGGCCGGCACCGTCACGCGGCCCTGGTCCAGCGTTTGGGCAAAGCCGTTGGCGCCGGTGCCGCCGCGGCCGTAGCTGCCCATGACGATGTAGATTTCCTGGCCGCGCTGCACTTGGCTGCGGCCGTATTCTTCGAGGTGGGCCCAGGTTTGCTGGTTGTTGTGCGGGGCCTGGGGCACCATGTTGGTCATGAAGAAAGTGGCCGAGTTGGCATCGAGGTCGGCGGTGCGGTCGCCGCTGGGGCAGTTGTGGCCTTTGTCGAAGCCGGAGCGGGCGTAGCCGGCGGGCGTCACCGGGTAGAACTGCCGGGGCAGGGCGGGGTCGGGGCGGAAGTTGTTTTGGCGCGGGGCCTCGCCCAGGTCGGCGCGGTCGAGGTGCCAACTCACCCAGGTCGGAATGCCGCGGTTGGCGTTGTAGCCAATGGCGAATTCGGGGTGGACAAGCAGGTAGTTGGTGGCGTTGGCGGGGTCGGAAGTGGCGCCGCTGGGGTTGCCCAGGGCCAGGTTGCTGTCGTGGGGGTCCTGCGCCATGCCGGTGCCGCCCTGCGGGGGAGGCGTCGGTGTGCGGGTAGTGGAAGGGGTGCGGTCTTCGAAGTAGCCGCCG
>DASVTG010000255.1:0-10665 GCA_036387695.1 Hymenobacter sp.
TGGGCTACCTGCGCCTTGAGGTCCTTCAGGCTTGGAATGAGCTTGGCGGCCGGGTTCAGGGGTTTGAGCATGGGCGCAATACGGCGCGGGCTTTCCGGCTCGTGACCCTCGAAGCTGGGTGCCCCGATTTCTACGTGCGGACTCGTGTCACGGAACTGGCGCGTAGGTTCCACCACATCCACTTCATCCTCGATGCTGGGCGTGTCGTGCAGCTCCTCCACCCCGCTTTCAACCGGTAGTGGCTCGGGGCCGTCGGCGGGCGGGGCCACCCGGCCAGGGGGCAAGGCCTCAAATTCGGGTAAGGCAGCTGAAGCGGCCGGCCGCGGCGCAACCGCATAGGCCGCGGCCGGCGACTCGGTTGCGTACGCTGCGGGCGGAGCAAACGAGGCGGCTGGCGTGATGGCAGCTGGCGAGGTCACTGGCGCATGCTGGGCGTGACCGTTGCCGCTTGGCGTTGGCAAAGGCACAACTGAAGGGGCTTCTCCCGCGTCGGTTAGGCTGCTAGTTTTTTTTTTAGCCTCGCCGTTGGCGGGACCGTGCCCGGCAGGGGCTAGTTCGCGCACAAACTGCACGGCCCCGTTCAAATAAGCCAGCTTCATCAAAGCCAGCTCGACGTGGAGGCGCTGGTTTTTGGCTTGCTTGAACTCCCGGTCGCACTGGCTGATGAGGTTCAGAGCGGAAAGCAGGAAGGCCAACGGCGCGGCCTGGGCCTGGGCCACGTATTGTTTCTTAATCCCATCGGACACTTCCAGCAACTGGACCGTCACGGCGTCTTTGCACACCAGCAGGCCGCGCAGGTGCTCGGCGGTGCCCACCACGAAGTTGTGCAGGTCGAAGCCGTTCTGCATCACCTCATCGAGCAGCAGCAGCGCGGCCGAGAAGTTTTCGGTGAGCAGGCTGTCGACTAAGCGGAAGTAATAGTCGTAGTCGAGGATGTGCAGGTTCTGCACTACCTCTTTGTAGGTAAGGTTGTTGCCGCCGAAGGTGACCATCTGGTCGAACATCGAGAGGGCATCGCGCAGGCCGCCGTCGGCTTTCTGGGCCAGCAGGTGCAGGGCGTCGTCTTCGGCGGTGATGCCTTCCTGCGTGGCCACGTAGCGCAGGTGGCTGCGCATGTCCTCCACCTTGATGCGGCTGAAATCGAATATCTGGCAGCGCGACAGGATGGTGGGAATAATCTTGTGGCGCTCGGTGGTGGCGAGGATGAAAATGGCGTAGCTCGGCGGCTCCTCCAGCGTCTTGAGAAAGGCGTTGAAGGCCGCGTTCGAGAGCATGTGCACCTCGTCAATAATGTAGATTTTGTACTTGCCGGCCTGCGGGGCGTAGCGTACCTGCTCCACCAGCGAGCGGATGTCTTCGACCGAGTTGTTGGAGGCCGCGTCCAGCTCGTGCACGTTGAACGAGGCGTTTTCCTGGAAGGCCACGCAGGAGGGACAAGTGCCGCAAGCTTCGGTTTCGGCCGAGAGATTGGTGCAGTTTATCGTCTTGGCCAGGATGCGGGCGCAGGTGGTTTTGCCCACCCCGCGGGGGCCGCAAAACAGGAACGCCTGGGCCAGGTGATGGCTCTGGATGGCGTTCTGCAGCGTGGTGGTGACGTGCTGCTGCCCCACCACGCTGCGAAACGTGGAAGGACGGTACTTGCGGGCCGAAACGACGAAATTATCCATAAGTTCTGTCTACAAAGTTACCCAGAAAAGGGCGGCTTTGGAAGCGGTTTTGGCCCCACCGGTCCTCGTCCTCTGTCATCCTGAGCGCAGCGAAGGACGTTATCACACTGGAACAGTTTGCAATAAATAATTAGTCGAGCTTATTTAGTTAATAATTGAGCACTGCGCATCGTTCAGCCGTGACAAGTTCCTTCGCTGCGCTCAGGATGACAGGCGGTAAAAATGGAAACCTTCCCTCCTGCCCTGGCGTTTCTACCATAACCGCGTAGCTTTGCGGCCCGCTTGGCTTAAACCGTTCGGCGGAAATCGTTCTTTACCATTTGGGGATGACCGGAATTGACAGCTTGCGCAAATTGCGGGTAAGCGTGCCAGAAGGTGATGGAAGCTCTTCTGTAAAAAAATCTATCGAAAAACAACCGGCGACTATTCGTACGCCATGGCTGCCTAGTTTAGAATTAGGTAACGTCATCGTTCCGCCCGGGTAAGTTTCTACACCTGGGAGTTCGGAGCGTCGTAAGTAGAAAATAGCCTCTGAAGAGCTGTGATTCAGGGGCGAAACTCCACTGCAGCTAGGGGAATTTCAAGGGCCTGACTGACGCCTGAAATTCCATGAAAATTCAAGTCTGGATACGCACGTAGAAAGCACGTTGATTTCCTTGTCTGGACCAGGGTTCGAATCCCTGCATCTCCACTTTAAACCCCGTTTGCGCAAGCAGGTGGGGTTTTTCGGTTTTAGGGCGTTGCCGTCCGGGCGCATGGCCCCCGGGAGAAGCCGAACGGCTCAATCCAATTGCTGAGCCGGCGCCGTAGCTTGGGCACGCCGCTGCCGTGTGCCGGGGCGCCCTTGCTTTATGCGTTTTCATTACCTGCTGCTCCTTCTCGCGTTGTTTCCGGGCGTGACGCGGGCCCAAAACCAGCCCGCCGAGGCCCCGCCCGCCTCCGTGGCCAAACGTGAAAAACCGAGTTTCATTCCCTTCCCCATTGTGTTTTCGCAGCCCGAAACGGGGCTGGGCTACGGGCTGGCCGTGCTGCCCGTGTTTCGGCTGGGCAATGACACGGCCACGCGCAAATCGAACGCCCGGCTCATCGGCTGGCGCACCCAAAAAAAGCAGAGCCTCGTGCAACTCACGCACAGCATCTTCACCCCAGGCGAGCGGTATTTCTTTGCCGGCGAGGCCAGCTTCTACAACCAGTTTCCCATCAACTACTACGGGTTCGGGCCCGAAACGCGGCTGGCGGACAAATCCGTCATTCAGTACAAGGTCTTCATATTCAACCAGCGTGCCTTGAAACGGCTGGCTCCCGGCCTTTTTGCCGGACTGCAGTACCGCCTCACCGACTTGCGCGACGTGCGGGTGAACGAAGGCATTGACGACAACCCGCTCAACAGCCGGATTTTTGACCGGCCCGCCCGCGAGTACCAGCAGAACACCCGCATCTCCGGTCTCGGCCCGGCGTTGCTGTACGACGCCCGCGACAACGTGCTGAGTACTTTCCGGGGCAACTACTTCGAAGTGTCGGCCCTGCTCAACCGTGACGCCCTGGGCAGCGACTACCGCTTCAGCCGCTACCAGTTCGACGCCCGACATTTTCGGCCTCTTACGCAGGACAGCAAAACCATTGTGGCCTTGCAGGTGGTGGGGCAGTTCCAGGGCGGCTACGTGCCCTTTCGGGAGCTGGCCAACCTGGGCGGGGCCAACCTGCTGCGCGGCTACTACGAGGGCCGCTACCGCGACCGGCAGCTGCTGGCCGCGCAGGCCGAAGTGCGCCGCGTCCTGTTTGGCCGCTTCAACGGCGTGTTGTTCGGCGGCGTGGGGCAGGTGGGCAACACCCTCGCCGACTTTGACGAAGGCGGCGTGAAGGTGGCCGGCGGGGCCGGGCTGCGCTTCCGCTTCAATCGGCGCGACCGGCTCAACGTGCGCCTCGACTACGGCGTGGGCAGCGGCAAGTCCAGCGGGGTGTATTTCGGCATTGGGGAAGCCTTTTGATGCCGGCCCCAATGGCACTCCTCGCCTTCTTCTGGACCATTTATTTCGCGCTGCACAGCGTGCTGGCCACTTCGTGGCTGAAAGGAGCCGTGGCCCGGCACTATCCGGCGGCGGCCCGCTTCTACCGGCTGGCCTACAATCAGGTTTCGGTGTGGGGGTTTCTGCTCATCATTCGCTACCAAAGTCAATTGCCTGAAATCCGACTGTTTACGCCGTCGGGGCCGGTGGTTGCGCTGGCGTGGGCGCTGTTGGGCTCCGGGGTGCTGGTGGCGGTGGCCGCGCTGCGGGGCTACGACCTGGGCGAGTTTGCGGGGTGGGCGTACGTGCGGCACGGCGCTGCGGCGGCCGACGTGCCGCTGCACACCGCGGGCCTCAACCGGCTGGTGCGGCACCCGCTGTACCTGGGCCTGCTGCTGGGGTTGCTGGGTTTCTGGCTGCTCGCGCCCACGGCCACTCGTTTGGTTTTTGTGGGGTGCAACGTGGCGTACTTGCTGGTTGGCACCCGCCTGGAAGAACGCAAGCTACTTCAGCGGTTTGGCGCCGCGTATGCGCGTTATCAAGCCCGGGTGCCGCAGCTACTGCCCACGCAAGGGTTGCGGGAAAGCTGAAAGCGGCGTGGGCGGCTGCTCTTCGCTTCACAGTTTCTGAAGTGGCTGCTGTAGGGAGGCATCAGCCGGTCGTTTTCCATCCGATGCTCGCCTGTCAAAATCTCTTTTACCGCTTCTTCTGTCATGCTGAGTTTGCGAGGCACCTTCTCGCTGCTGCACGACTCGTGCTACCCTGTCTGATTAAGATGCTTCGCAAGCTCAGCATGACAGGCGTTGTGAAACGAGCTGATATACCTCGACAGATGGACGCCAAGCGGGGAATGACCGGCTGGCGGCTTTCTGCGAAAGCCTTAAAAATAAAACCCGGCTACGCAGTGCCGTAGCGCTGCGTAACCGGGTTTCCGATAGTGTTTGGGGCCGAAGCGACTACTTCTGCTCGTTGAGCGCCCAGTTGTAGGTCAGGAATTTGGGCTTGATATCGGCGGCGACTTTCGCGCCGGCCGAGTACTTGTTGAGCGTTTTGGCCAGCGTATTGCCGTCTTTTTTGAAGTCGCCGGGGTAGAAATTAAAGATTTCCGATACCTGCGGGGCGTTGGCGGGCGTGAGCTTGTTTTTGGTGGGGTCGTTGACGAAATCCCGGGACTGGTCTTCGAGCTGCTGGTTGAGGCGGCTGCCCACGTAGGCCTCGTTGCGCAGCTTGGGGCACGACATGGCGGCGCACACCAAGGCAAAATGCACCCGGTACTCGCCGCTGAACTTGCGCCGTATCAGGCGTTGCTCCAGGTCGTTGAGGCAGTACTTTTCCTTGTCCTTGCCCAGGCGAATGAAGCGCTGGTCCCACACGGTGTTCACGAGGGTTTTGTCGCCGCCCAGCTGGCGAATGCTTTTCACGGGGTAGCCACGCAGCACCCGCTGGATGGTGAAGGCGTTGTAGGCGTTTAGCCAATACGCGAGCTGGTCGTTTTTGCTCCACTGCTCGTTCGGGAGCGTGTTGCTCACGGTGGTGAGGTAGGCGCTCAGCTTGCTGGAATCGGCCAGGAAAGCGCGGTAGTTCACCATGCCTTGGGCGTCGACGTGCTTTTTCAGCAGGGCATCGAAGGGCACTTGGCTGATGGGCTTGGTGCCCGCCATGGTGGGGTTCAGGTCTTTGACGTAACGCAAATATTGGCAGCTGCCCACCAGCGGCCACAGCAGCGCCAGCGCCAGCCCTATAAAAGAAAAACGGAATTTGAGGTTCATAAAAAAGCGCGAAAGCGGCGGGAAAAATCGAAATAATAGAAAAGTAAATGTCGCACAAACCTACGCACCGGCCCGTGGTTTGGATGCGGTTAACCTCGTGCAGAACGGCCGGCCTTCAATTCATTATGAATCCGCAATCCGTCCCACAAACCGGGCAGAGAACAGAAACGTAACTGCGGAAGGCTGCTTGGCCGGATGGCTACCTTTGCCATTATTACTTTACCCCTTTTTCATGTTTCCAAACGTTACTTTTCTAGGACGCCTCGTTCCCGCCGCGGCGGTGATGTGCGCCTTGGCCCCAGCCGCTTACGCCCAGATTGCCGCATCGGGCCCCGTCACGGGCATCATTACCGATGCGCAGGGCCAGCCGCTGGCGGGCGCCACCGTGGTGCTCAACCCCGGCAACATCGGCACGGCCACTGACCGCAACGGCGCGTTTTCGCTCGCGGCGCCGGCCGGCAGCTACACCGCCACGGTGTCGTTTCTGGGCTACCGGGTGGCCAACCAGCCCGTTACCGTGGCCGAGGGCGGCACCGCCACCCTCAACGCCACCCTGGCGCAAGACCCCTTGCTGATGGAGGGCGTGGTGGTCACGGGCACCTTCAACCCGCAGAGCAAGCTGGAAAGCTCCACGGCCGTGACCACGCTCAACGCCCGGCAAATTCAAACGCGCGTGTCGCGCGGCACCGCCGACCTGCTGATGGCCGTGCCCGGCTTCCGGGTGAACTCCGACGGCGGCGAGGCGGCCAACTCGGTGTCGGCCCGCGGCTTGCCGGCCAACGCCGAATCCGGTTTTGGCTTCCTGCAGCTGATGGAGGACGGGCTGCCCCTGCTGGAAGTCGGCTCCCTCACCTTTGCCAAAAGTGACATCCACATGCGGGTGGACGAGACGCTGGACCGGCTGGAAGTGGTGCGCGGCGGCTCGGCCGGCATTCAAGCGAACAACGCGCCGGGCGGCATCATCAATTTTTTGAGCAAAACCGGCAACACCGGCCAGCTGGGCGGCACGGTGAAGTTCACCGGCGGCGACCAGGGCTTCTATTCCGACCGCAGCGGCTTCGACCAGCTGCTGGGCCTGCAGCGGGTGGACGCGAATTTCGGCGGCCCCATCAAAGGCACGCCGTTGCGCTTCAACGTGGGCGGTTTCTACCGCAAGGACGACGGCACCAAGTACGCCGGCTTCCCCATGAACCGCGGCGGCCAGGTGAAAGCCAACGTGACCTACACCCTGAAAAACGGCTACGTGCGGCTCTACGGCAAGTATCTGAACGACCGGGTGGCCTACCTCACCAGCATTCCGTACCGCAACCTGAACAACCCCGAGCAAATCCCCGGCGGGCCCGACCTGCGCCGCGGCACCATGTACTCGGAGTACCAGCGCTTCCACAGCCTGCCCAACCCGTTCAACAACGGCGAAGGCACCCTGAACCGCGACCTGGCCGACGGCCAGCACACGCGCTACAAGTCGGTGAGCTCAGAAGTATTCTTCGACCTGGGCAACGGCTTCACGCTGCAAGACAACGCCCGCCTGCTCGACGCCAACCTGAGCACCGACGGCGTTTACGACCTCACGGCGCCTCTGCCTGGCGTAAGCTTGGCCCGGTCTTACTTGTCCGGCTTTGGCGACCTCGGGGCCAATGGCTTTGAGCTGCGCTACGCGGATAACAACCAGCTGGTGGCCAGTGGCCGCTACGATAACATCCGCACCAGCCCCACCTTTGGCGCCATCACGCCCACCGGCGGCGACTTGAACTTCAACGGCAACGGGCTGGTGAACATCGCGGGCATTTTTCCCGACGAAAAGCCGGCCACCAACGTCATCAACAAGCTGCAAATCAACAAAACGGCGGGCGGGCACCGCCTCAGCGGCGGCTGGTACGCCTCGCGCTACACCATCAAGGAGCGCCTGAGCTACAACCAGGTGGTGCAGGAAGTGGCCAACCGCCCCCGCCTGCTCAACCTGACCATACAAACGGCGCCCGGCTTCTTTGGCGGGCAGGACATTCGGGCCACCCAAAACGGTTTCCTGGCTTACAGCTTCGGCACGGCCGGCGGCCTGCTGGCCAACACCGACGGCACCACGCAAATCAACAGCTTCTTTCTGGGCGACGAGTGGGCCATCAACGACAAGCTCAACCTGGACCTGGGCGTGCGCTACGAAGCCAGCCACAATTTTGGCCGGGCCGGCAAGTCGGCGCAGGTGCGGCGCCTCGACACCAACTACAACTTCAACTTCACCGCCACCCGCGCCACCAACCCCGTGTATCAGAACGGCGGCCTCGACGGCAACTACCTCACGCAGTACGACAACACCTACCTGCAGAACACCGGCGAGTTCCGCACCTGGGACTACTTGTTTCAAACGGTGAACGCCTCGGTGGGCGTCAACTACAAGCTCGACGCCCGCACGGCCGTGTACGCCCGCTACTCTAATTCCGGCGTGGCCCCCACCAACGACCAGTGGGCCTTTGGCTCCGACCCGGCCGACCCCACCGGCAACACCACCGTCCGCGGGGCCATCCAACGGGTGCAGCAGGCCGAAGTGGGCGTGAAAGCCAGCACCGACCGCCTCGGCCTGGGCCTGACGACCTTTTATAGCCGCAACGAAAACATTCCCTTCACCATTCAGCAGGTGAACCCGGCGGGCGGCTTCACCCTCAACCGGCAGCGTGGCAGCGTGCAGAGCGCCGGCGTAGAAGCCGAAATCACCTTCCAGCCCGTCACGGGCCTCACCCTGCGGGGCATCGGCACGCTGCAGGCGCCGCGCATCATCGAGTTCAAGCAGCTCGACGAAACCGGCCGCCTGGTGTCCATCGCCGGCAACCGCCTCGAAGACACGCCGGACGTGCTGCTGGAAGGCGGCTTCGAATACACCCGCAAGGGCTTCGATGTGTTCAGCAACTACCGCTGGTTCGGCAACCGCTACGCCAACCGCCGCAACACCATTTTGCTGCCCAGCTACGGCGTGTTGTTCGGGGGCCTGGGCTACAACTTCGCCGGTACGCTCAAGGGCGTGCGCCTTTCGGTGCAGGGCTCCAACCTGCTGAACGCCCTGGGCTTCGGCGACGCGGCGGCCCGCAACGGCGAAAACAGCGCCGCCACCAGCCAGGCGTTTGTCGACAACCCTACCGTGAACCCGGCCACCGGCAAAACCCCTGCCCAGGCGGCCAACAACCTGGTTCGCTCCATCCTGCCGCGCAACATCACGGCCAGCGTCGGGTATTCGTTTTAGATGGTGAAATGGCGAGGTGTGAGGTGGTAAGTTTGATGTTTTGACTGCCCCAAGTGCGCAAGCGGAACCTCAAACTCACCACCTCACACCTCACCATTTCACCATTCACTCAATCACCGGGGCGCGCTCGAAGGGCTTGCTGCGGTCGAAGAGGTAGCGGAAGGTGCCGTGGGTGCGCCAGATTTCGCCGCCGATGGTTTCGGCCACGCGCATCATTTTGGGGTTGAAGTCGCCAATCCAGTTCATCACGAAGTCTTCGTAGTGCACCTTGCTGGTGTCCTGCACGGTTTTGGAGGCGGCCAGGATAAAGGCCATTTCCAGGCCTTTGCGCTGGTGCTCGGGCACGATGCCGAAGGCAATGCCGGTCATGGTGCACACGGCCCCGCGCCAGCGGTGCCAGGCAAACTGGGCCTTGCCCCACCAGTTGAGGTTGCCGCCCACGTAGCGAAACAGCTCGTTGAGCTCGGGCAGGGCGATGAAAAAGCCCACCGGTTCGCCGTGGTGGTAGGCAAACCAGCAAATTTTCTCGTCGATGATGGGCCGCAGCTTGCGCATGATGTTGGCCGCCTGCTCGGGGGTCATCTCCTTCACGCCGTCGTGCTTCACCCAGGCCTTGTTGTAAATCTGGCGGAAGTCTTCGGCGTACTTGGCCAGCGCTTTCACGCGCAGGTGCTCGAAGCTAAAATTGGGGTCATTGAACAGCACCGAGGCCTTTTCCTGGTACTCGGGCGTGAGCGGCGCGGCTACCTTCCGGAAGTAGGTGTACTGGTTGAAATACAGCTGAAAGCCGTAGGTTTCCAGCAAGCGACGGTAGTACGGCTTGTTGTAGTTCTGGGCGTAGAGCGGCGGGCCGAAGTTGTCAATCAGCAGGCCCCACCACTGGTCGCGGTCGCCGAAATTGATGGGGCCGTCCATGGCCTGCATGCCCTGGGCCCGCAGCCACTCGCGGCAGGCGTTGAGCAGCACGTCGGCGGCGGCTTGGTCGTCGGCGCACTCAAAAAAGCCCATGCCGCCCGTGGGCTGCGCAAAAGTGTGGGCCGTGCGCTCGTTGACGAAGGCGGCCACCCGGCCCAACGTGTGCCCGGCGGCATCGAGCAGCAGCCACCGAATGAGCTGGCCGTGCCGGAAATACTTGTTTTTCTCCGGGTTGAACACGGTTTCAATGTCGCGGTCCAGGGGCCGCACGTAGTTCGGGTCGCCTTGGTAGAGGCGCACCGGAAATTCGAGAAATTCGCGGGCGTGAGCAGCGGTGACAACTTCCTGAAGCTGCATGAATGAAGGCGGTGTATTGAAACGGTGTAGGGCTTGCGGAAACGCTGCTCTGGGCGCAAGGTAGTGAGTGGGTAAGCCCAACAGCAAGCGGCCACCGAGAAGCTGCCTCTGCTCGGGCGCCCCAGACAGCGAAGCATACGGGCCAAGGACGAGTCCAGGATTGCCCGCGAATGCGGAATGACTACTGCACCAATTGAGCAAACAGCTGCGCCAGTTTCGCGCCCGCATCGGCGCAGAGGCCGGGGTGCACCGGCGACGTTTGCACGATGGTGCTGCGCGTGGCCGTGAGCCAGCGGAACCGCTCGGCAACGGGCAGCTGGCCGATGGTGCCGCCGGCAACGCGGCCCTGGCAGATGCGCTCAAAAGCTTGCAGCCGAGCGGTGATTTCGGCCAGCTCTACGTCGGGTGCAAAGGCCAGCAGGCGGGCTTCGCGCAGCTCGTACTGCGTTTGCAGAAAGCCGAGGGAACGGCAGTACACCACCACGCCCACGTTGAGGAATTCCTCGCGCTCCACGCGGGGCACCACGCGCAGCACGGCGTACTCAAATAAGTGCATTGCGGGCATCTTGGGCTTCCTGAACAAAGGTTTCGGCGGATACTGCCAAGCGGGTTTCCAGGAAGCGGACGTAGTCGGCGCGCTGCGCGTCGGGAGAGGCGTCGCCATTCGTCAGCCACTCGTCGGGCACCAGGGCCACGATGGCGCGGAGAACTTCCGGGGT
>DASVTG010000256.1:0-3284 GCA_036387695.1 Hymenobacter sp.
CCCAGGCGTTTTTGGAGCCGCTCGATGGCCGCGGCCAGCTCCACTGGGGCTTCGGCGCCGTACTCAGCGGCGAGCTTGGCCACGCGGGCGGCGCGGGGCACCTCCAGCACCCAGCGTGAGGCCGTGCGCAGCTGCGCAAACAAGGCCGGCGGAATGGTAAGACGGCCAATTTGTCGGCTTTCGTCCTCCACCCAAATTGGGGCGTCGGTGGGCAGTTCAGCCAGGACGGCGGCCAAATTATTTTCAAACTGCTCCTGAGTGGGCTGTGCCGGCTGGCCGATGGCCCCAAACGCGGAGCCTTTGTGATGAGCGAGCCCTTCGAGGTCGAGCACCAACTGGTTGTGCGGCGGGGCAGCCAACTGATGCAGCACGTCGGTTTTGCCGCTGCCGGTGAGGCCGCCCAGCACGCGCCAGTCGCGGGGCGTGTCGAACGACGCCAGCACGGCCCGGCGGTATTCTTTGTAGCCCTTGTCGAGCAGGTGCACCTTGAACCCGGCCAGCTCCAGCAGCCACAGCACGGCGCCGCTGCGCATGCCGCCGCGCCAGCAGTGCAGCCGCACTTCTTTGCCTTGGGCCAGCCTTTGGGCCTGTTTCACCATCGCCGACATTTTCGGGCCGAAGAACTCCAGGCCCAAATGCACGGCGCGCTCCTGGCTCACCTGCTTGTAGGTGGTGCCAATGCGGGCCCGTTCCTCATCCGTGAACAAGGGCAGGTTGAGCGCACCGGGCACGTGGCCCTGGGCAAACTCAATGGGAGCTCGCACGTCGAGAATGGGGTAGGGCAGGGCCTGAAAATCAGCCAGGGGATGACGGGGCATGGTTATTTTAATTGGCGCCGGTACAGTTGCACCGTGTTTTCAAGCCCGAGATAGATGGCGTCGCACACCAGCGCGTGGCCGATGCTGACCTCGGCCAGTTCGGGCAGTTGCTGCTTCAGCCAGGCCAGGTTATTGAGGTCGAGGTCGTGGCCGGCGTTCACGCCCAGGCCCAGTTGGCCGGCCCGGGCTGCGGCAGCGCGGTACGGCGCCACGGCGGCTTCGCGGTTGGCGTGGTAGCCCACGGCGTACGCTTCCGTGTAGAGCTCGATGCGGTCGGTGCCGGTGCGCACGGCGGCTTCCACCAACGCCACGTCCGGGTCGAGAAAAATGCTGACCCGGCACCCCAGGGCCTTTAGTTCGGCCACGGTGTCCCGCAAGAAAGCGTGGTGCGTAATCACGTCCCAGCCGGCGTTGGAGGTAATGGCGTCGGGCGCGTCGGGCACCAGCGTTACCTGCTCGGGACGGACTTCCCGCACCAAATCAAGAAAATCCGGGGTGGGGTTGCCTTCTATGTTCAACTCGGTCGTCACGATGGCTTTCAGGTCGCGCACGTCCTGGTAACGAATGTGGCGCTCGTCGGGCCGCGGGTGCACCGTGATGCCTTCGCCGCCAAACCGTTCGATGTCGCGGGCGGCTTGCAGAATGTCGGGGCGGTTGTGGCCCCGGGCGTTGCGCAGGGTGGCCAGTTTGTTGATGTTGACGCTGAGCTTGGTCACGAATGGAATGAATGCAGTGAAACGGTAGGAGAGGGCAGGGCGCCAAATTAGCTTTACGCAAACGGACTCGTCCCCGGTGATGAAGCGCTGCTTGCCGACCAGCTTCCGTAGCTTCGGGGCAAAATTACGCCTTCGGGCTTGCCGCCTTCCGGCGGTGGGCCCCCACCCTTGTTCTTTCACGCGCTAACCCGCTCATTCCTCGTCCCATGCTCAAAGACACCATCGACGCCGCCATCAAACAAGCCATGCTGGCCAAGGACAAAGTGCGCCTCACCACCCTGCGCAGCATCAAATCGCAGATTATGCTGGCCGAAACCGCCGAGGGCGCCCATGGCGCCGCCCTGACGCCGGAAGCCGAGCTCAAACTGCTCAACAAAGCCGCCAAGCAGCGCCGCGACGCCGCCGCCATTTACAAGGAACAGTTCCGCTCCGAGCTGGAAGAAAACGAGCTGGCTGAGTTGGCCATCATCGAAGAATTCCTGCCCCAGCAGCTCTCCGAAGCCGACTTGGTGGAGCGCTTGGTGCACATCATCCAGCGCGTAGACGCCAAGGGCCCCTCCGATTTGGGCAAGGTGATGGGCGTGGCCGCCCGCGAGCTCTCCGGCCAGGCCGACGGCAAGCGCATTTCCGATGTGCTCAGCCACTTGCTCAACAACACCAACCTTTAGGTCATTTAGCATTTAACAATTATCATTTAACCGGATGCCCTTCCCAATGGGCATTTCTAGGCGGAGGTCCCACGTTCTGCCTACGTGCGGCTGGACGGTTGGCCTGCATAAAATGTTAATTGTTAAATGATAATTGTTAAATGAAATGACGGCCCTCGACATCCTGCTGTTGTTGCCGCTTGGCATTGGGGCCGTGAAGGGCTACCGGCGCGGCCTAGTGCTGGAAGTGGTGTCGTTGCTGGCGTTTGTGCTGGCGGTGGTGGGCGGCTTGAGCTTGCTGTCGGCCGCCGTGCCGTTGGTGCGGCACTACGTGGGCAGCGCCTTCGGCATGCTGCCGCTGGTATCGTTCGCGCTGGTGTTCGTGGCCATTATGTGGGGCGTGCATTTGCTCGGCGGCTTGCTCAAAACCGCGGTGCACCTCACGCCACTTGGCGTGTTGGACAACCTGCTGGGCGGGGCCGCCGGGGTACTGAAATGGATACTGGGATTGAGCCTGCTGCTCTACGGCACGCGGCTGGCGGGGCTGCATCTGCTTTCTCCTGGCCTGGTGGCGGGGTCACAGGTGCTGCCCATTGTGCAGCAAGCCACTCCCATGGCTCTGCAAATCACCGGTTATGTGCTGCCCTTTGCCCAGGACTTGCTCATTAAAATGCGCACAGCCTTCACTGCGCAAAGTTGAGTTTTGAGGGTTGAATGTTGAGGTATTCTGCTTGAACAACCCAACATTCAACCCTCAAAACTCAACCCTTGAATTAAATATGCGTCTGTTGCTGCTCGATAATTTTGATTCCTTCACCTTCACGCTGGCCGACTACCTCCGCCAGTTGGGAGCCGAGGTGCTGGTGCGTCGCAACGACGTGCCCCTGCACGAGCTTCAGGCCTTGCACTTCGACGCCGTTGTGCTTTCGCCCGGTCCCGGCGCGCCCGCCCAAGCCGGCGTAATGCCCGCCGTTATCCAGGCCTTTCACCAAACCAAGCCCATGCTCGGCGTGTGCCTGGGCCACCAGGCGCTGGGTGAATTCTTTGGAGCGAGCGTGGTGCGGGCTGCCCGGCCCATGCACGGCAAAGTGGGCGAAATGCAG
>DASVTG010000257.1:0-7820 GCA_036387695.1 Hymenobacter sp.
CTCCTACCCGGTCACTCACCCCATCGGGTCTGCATGTGACAATAATACATTTTAATACGTTTTAAATACAGAAATCGGATTTAACAGAGATGATTATGATTAGATTAAATTAATTTTTTCCTATGATTAGGTGTAAGTACACCTCAAAATCCCCCTTAAGTCATAGTTGAAGAATTGAAAGAATTCTATTCATACTCTTGAAACGGGAAGCAAACGTAGCCTTCATTTCCACCGCGACTGAGGCAGTCGGTAGGGGCTTTTTCTCCATAGGCCCACCTTGCCTCCGAGTAGACTGGAGGCTTATCACCATCTATATACATCTGAAGCCCGGCTATTTAGACCTGTACCTATGGCAGCTGCGCGCCTGGACCCGGCACCAAGGCCAACGGCCCTTTGCCCTTGAGCAAGAGCATAACAGGAGGTAAATGCGAGGTGAAAGCCCAACGGCAGTACCGGCCCGTAAATCATCTTCGCGCCCCACTCAAGCTGGAGCTTTCCAGCAACGGGCACATTGAAAGTTACGCCGTTGACGTCTGTGCGGAAGTGAAATCAATTTTTAACTCACTTCACTCCAAGGAACAATTTTGCTACCCCTACCTCAGCGAACTTGCTTATTCAACCTGTACCCCTAGCCGTACCGCAAAAAGCAAAACCCCGTTTCTGCACTAGAAACGGGGTTTTTGTGGGCCCAACTGGAATCGAACCAGTGACCTGCTGATTATGAGTCAGCTGCTCTAACCGATTGAGCTATAGGCCCGGTGCTGGAGGAAGTCATCTTTCACCTCAACCCTGCCGTTGCCGGCCCTCCAACGCGACAAAAGTACGACCTTCGCGGACGGAAAAACAAGTTTGCTTATGCTCCCTCACCTCTTATTCGATTTTGGCGGCGTCATCATCGACCTAGATTACCAAGCCACGCCCGCGGCCATGCGCCGCCTGAGCCGGGTCGTACCCGGTAGGGCCGGCCGCACCATTGAATTCACCCAAGCCCAGCAGGCCGAGCTATTCGACCGGTTCGAGACGGGGCACATTTCCCCGGCCGAATTCCGGGACGGCCTACGCGAAGCTTACGACCTGGAGGCCACCGACGCCGAGCTGGACGCGGCCTGGCACGCCATTTTGCTCGATGTGCCCGCCGAGCGCCTGGCCCTCATCGGCGAGCTGCGCCGGCAAGGCCACCAAACGGCGTTGCTCAGCAACACCAACGCCTTGCACATTGCCGAAATCAACCGGCGCCTGGCGGCCCGGTACGGCTTCAAAAACGGCATTGCCGACGTGCTCGACCGGGTGTTCTACTCGCAAGAGGTGGGCTTGCGCAAGCCGGGCGAAGAAATATTCCGGCACGCGCTGCGCGAAATGAACTGGCAGGCCGCGGATACGTTGTTCATCGAGGACAGTCCGCAGCACGTGGCCACCGCCCGGCGCCTGGGGCTGCGGGTGCTGCACCTGGCCCCGCCGCTCACCCTCACCACTGCCCTGCCCGAAGCCCTCCGTGCCTTTCCCCGAGAATACGCCCCCGCCACTGCCTGACCCCGACTTCCGGGTGGAACCTGACTTTTTCCCGGCCGCCGAAGCCGAGGCTATGCCCGCGGCGCGGCTGGCCAAGGCCCGCCACCTGTTTCGGCGCTTCGAGCGGCCCACGCCGTCGCCGGGCCGCCGGGCGGCGCTGCACATCGGGCTGTTTCTGGTTACGCTGTTTACCACCACGCTGGCCGGGGTGGAGCTGACCCAGGCCCGGGAATACCCCATCAATTTTCTGCCGCTGGAAATTTTCCAGTTTCCGGCGCCGGTGCTGTGGGCGGAGCTGCAGCGCGGGCTGTGGTTTTCGGTGCCGTTTTTGGGAGTGCTCACGGTGCACGAGTTTGGGCACTACTTCACGGCCCGGCGCAACCGCGTGAACACGTCGCTGCCGTACTACGTCCCGTTTCCCATGGGCCTGGGCACGTTTGGGGCCGTCATCCGAATCAAGGAGCGGATATTTTCGCGTCGTGAGTTTTTTGACATTGGGCTGGCCGGGCCGCTGGCGGGCTTCGTGGTGTCGGTGCCGCTGCTCATTTACGGCTTCACGCACCTGCCGCCGCTGGACTACCTGTTTCGCATTCACCCCGAGTACGCGCAGTTCGGCGCCGACTACGCCCGCTACGTGTACCCGCCCGGCGTGCAGGGCCTGACGCTGGCCAAGCCTCTGATTTACCAGTGGCTCGAAACTGCCTTTGCCGACCCGGCCCGGCTGCCGCACCCCAACGAACTGATGCACTACCCGGTGCTGCTGGCCGGGGCGCTGAGCTTGTTTTTCACGGCGCTCAACCTGCTGCCGCTGGGCCAGCTCGACGGCGGGCACATTGTGTACGGGCTGCTGGGCCAGCGGCGGTTCAACCGGTTGGCGCCGCTGCTTTTTACCGGCTTCGTGTATTACGCCGGGCTGGGCTTGTTTTCCTGGCACACCGACGGCCAAACGTGGCTCTACGGCGGGCCGGCCTACGCGCTTTACCTCGGGCTGCTGTTTTGGCGGGTGCTGCCCACGCCGCGCCAGGGGCTGCTGCTTGCGGCGGGCATCTGGGCGGCGCAGCTGGCCACCACGGTGGCGTTTCCGGGAATCACGGGCAACCCCGGGTGGCTGGTGTTTGGGTTGCTGCTGGGGCGCCTCACCGGCATCTACCACCCGCCGGCGCCCGACGAGCGGCGCCTGAGCCCCGGCCGTCAGGTGCTGGGCTGGCTGATGGTGGCTATTTTTGTGGTCTGCTTTACGCCGAGCCCGTTCAAATAAAACAAGCGGCACTCGTTGGGTATTCAGTGGTTGAATAAAGCCGTTTAGCTCATTTCTTTCTGCCTGAAAGAAATACCGCTCCCCTATCCTTTACCCCATTAGTTTTGCTATTGCGCGGGTTGTCCGCTGCTCTCCTGCATGGTTTTCACACAAAAACAACTTTTTCTGGGCACCACGCACATCGCCTTGCGTGCCGAAAGCCTTTACGTTTGCAAACGCAACCCCCAGGGCGTGGCCACCCTCGAAACCGAAGTCCCCTACGAAGAGATACTGCCCATCAAGTCCGGCGAGCACCGCCACATCCCCGTGGGCCAATTGCTGCCGCCTGCTTTCTTGCTGCTGGTGCTGGGCATTGGCCCCTGGCGCGGGTTGCTGAGCACCGGCCACGCCAGCTTTTCGTTTTATTTCTGGTGGCTGGTGGTGGGCATCAACGCCCTGGGCATGTGGGTGCGCTTCGAGCAGCAGTGGTGCACTTTCCGGCTGCAGACGGCCCACTTGGCCATCACGCTGGCCGGGCGGCCGTGGCAGCGCAAGCAGTTTCGCGCCTTGGTCACGGAGCTGGAACGCCGCACCAAAACCTACCTGCGCGACGAATACGGCCAAGTCAACCCCTTGGGATTCATTGAGCCGCAGCTGCGCCGGGTGGCCTGGCTGCACGAGCTGGACGTGCTCAGCGCCCGCGAAGCCCAGGCTTTGTCCACGCGCCTCACCGGCCGCCGCAGCCCCGACACGCTCAAGAGCATGGGCCAGGAGTTGGAGTCGCCTTACTTGAACTAACCACGTCTTGGTTATAGCGAGCCGGGCCGGTGTAGAGGGGCCTCACCCCCTTCCCCTCTCCGGGGAGAGGGGTGCGTTCAACAAATCCGACGTTTGGCACCCCTCTCCCCGGAGAGGGGAAGGGGGTGAGGCCCCCAAAAGAACAATTCCACCCCTCCCAACCGTGGCGCTACACCACTCCACTCCGTAAGGAAATAGGCAGAAAGCCCTGGTGCCATCGTTCACCTGTGTACTTTTGTTGGGTAAGTACCTGCCCATTGCACTGCCCGTGAACCGCCTTCTCGCTTTTTTCCTCGTTGGCTTGGTGCTGCTCCAAACGTTGGGGCGCGAAGTGCTGGTGCTGGATTATCAGCTGAACAAGGCCCAAATCACGGCGCTGTATTGCGTGAACAAGGCCCGGCCGCAACTGCACTGCAACGGCAAGTGCCACCTCGCCCAGCAGTTGCGCAAAGCCGATGGAACCGACAAAAAGTCGCCGGCCGGGCCCGCAACGGCCAAGGTGAAGTACGAGGTGCTGCCCACTGCTGCTTTTGCTTGGCGCCTGCCCCAGCGTGGGCCGCGGGTGGCCCCGAGCTTCCCGGCGCTCTCGGTGGCCGCTTGCCGGCTTGAGCACCGCGCGGGCGTGTTCCGCCCGCCCCTCCTCCTCCTCCGGGCCTAATCCCGCCCTTCCGCATTCTGCCGAGCAGGATGAATTGCCCTGGTCAACCCGTCCGCAAGTTCGGCTGGCCTGGCGGCGCACTCCCTTTTCAATCAGCTTTTGTGTTTTAACCCATGAAAATCCCTTCTATTTCCGTTTTTATTGGTGCGCTCTCCTTGTTTGCGGTGGCCCTGACTGGCTGCAAAAAAGACAAAGAGGCCATCCCGACCGTCAGCACCGGCGAGTTTACCCTGCACATGGACAACGGCGTGAGCACAACCACCGCCGCCAACGTCACCAGGTTTAGCTCACTGGTACTCAACTCGGTGACCTACAAAAACGCCCATGGCGACGACTTTACCGTGAGCGCCTTCAAATACTACATCTCCAACGTGCAGCTCAGCCGCGCCAACGGCAGCACCTATGCCGTGCCGGACAGCTATTTTTTGGTGGACCACGCCAACCCAACTTCGCAAGACCTGACCATGCAGAACGTGCCCTCGGGCGACTACACCGGCGTCAGCTTCACGGTGGGCGTGGACAGCGCCCGCACCAAGGCCGGCAATTTCACGGGCGTGCTCGACGGCAACAACGGCATGCTGTGGACCATGAACGGCCCGGAATTCATCAACCTGAAGCTGGAAGGCCGCTCGCCGCAGTCGCCCACCACGGGCCTGGTGTTCCACCTGGCCGGGTACAAAGGCGCCGCCAACAACACCATCCGGACGGTGAAGCTGCCCTTCGCAACGGGAACCCAGCTGCTGGTGCGCCCCGACCACTTCCCCGAAATTCACATGCAAGTGGACATCGCCAAGCTGTTCACCGGGCCCAATTCAACGAGCCCCAACCAGCCTTTTATGAATCCGGTGGATTTTGCCACGGTGTACAACAAGATGAGCGGCCCGGCCGTGTCGAAACTGGCCGATAACGCCGCCGCGGGCATGTTCTCGGTGGGCCACATCCACGCCAACTAAGCGGTTCCGGGACATGAACCGCGTTTTTCTACTTCTACTCGGCGCCCTGCTCCTGTTGAGGCCGGGCGCGGCGCGGGCCTGCGACATCTGCGGCTGTTTCATGGGCATCACGCCCTACGACAACCAAAGCACCGTGAGCCTGATGCACCGCTACCGCATCTTCAACGGCTACCAGCAGTACGGCCACAACCCGCAGTTTTTTCCCTCCGGCGCCCGGCCGTTTTTCCCCTCGCCCCTGAACGGCGACAACGGCTACGACCACGACCACAGCGGCGACCCCACCGATTTTGAAGCTTTCCGGGTGGTCGAGCTGCGCGGCAAATACTTCCTCTCGCAGCGCGTGGAGCTGAATGCCTTTGTGCCCTACGTGCTGAACACCTCGCAGATAAACGGGCGTCAGCTCAACTCTTCGGGTGTGGGCGACGTGACCGTGTTTGCCGGCTACCACCTCATCCGGGCCATTGAAACGGCCGGGGTGCAGAGCCGGCTCATCGTGGGCGGCGGCGCGAAACTGCCCACCGGCGAGTACACCCGCCAGAACGACCGGGGCCGGCGCTACCCCCTGCTCAACCAAGTGGGCACCGGCACCACCGACGGGTTTGTGTACGCCAACTACATCGGCAGCTACCGCAGCTTCGGGCTCAGCGTGAACAGCAGCTACCGCCGCTCCGCGGAAAACACGTTCCGCAACAGCCTGGCGCCGAGCACGGCCACGTTTGCCAGCCTGTTCTACCGCATTCCGCTGGGCACCGACTGGCAGCTCTACCCGTCGGCGCAGTTTTTCTACGAGAAAACCAAGGGCGAAATGCTGGAAGGCCGCCTCACCGGCGAGCACGCCATGAACAACGCCCTGCTCGGCCCGGGCTTCGACGTGTACTACAAAAACGTGTCGCTGACCACCAGCTTCCAGCTGCCCGTGTACACCGCCGAAACCGACCACCCGGCCAGCGCCGGCCGTTTCGCGGTTTCCGTCGGCTACAGCTTCAATCAAACCAAGTACTTGCTGCGCGGGAAAAGCAATGCCCCCGCCCAGATGTAGGCACCGCGGCAAGCTGAACACTGGGAACCCGGCAGTTTGGAGCGCGTAGGCAGTACCTCACCAAGCCTCCTTTCCCATGAGCATTTCCCTCAATCCGCAGGCCGTTACGTATGCCAGGCGTCTCATTCAGGACGGCCAAATCGAGAACGACGAAGGCCACTGGGGCCAGCACAACCCCGACGCGGCCCAGGAAAACACCTTTTTGAAAAGCCACGAAATCCAGGAATACGGCAACTGGCACCTTGGCCTCGACATGAGCAAGGGCGAAGACACCAAAGGCCGCTACCATTTCCCCTACGGCGACTTCAAAACCGTGCACCGCGACGGCCTGATTGCCGCCAAGGAACGCGCCGCCCAACAAGGCTACCGCGACATTGAGCAAGCCGCCGACGAGCTGCTGCAGAGCCTGGAGAAAAATGCGTAAGGCACTATAGCCCACGAAAAAGCCCCGGCTGCGCAAGCAGTCGGGGCTTTTTCGTGGGCTATGAATTCGGCTAGCTCTGGGCTTCCAGCGCCGCCACGCCGGGCAGCTCCTTGCCTTCCATGTACTCGAGCAGCGCGCCGCCGCCGGTGCTGATGTAGCTCACCTGCTCGCCGAAACCGAGCTGCTGCACGGCCGCGGCCGAATCGCCGCCGCCGATGAGCGAGTAGGCCCCCCGGGCTGTGGCGTCGGCAATGGCGCGGGCCACGTCCTCGGTGCCTTTGGCGAAGTTGGGCATCTCGAACACGCCCATGGGGCCGTTCCAGAGGATGGTTTTGCTGTCGCGGATGATGGCGGCAAAGGCTTCGCGGCTTTGCGGGCCCAGGTCGAGGCCCATCCAGCCGTCCGGAATGTCGGCGTTGGCGGCCTCTTTGGTGTTGGCGTCGTTGGCGAATTTGTCGGCGATGAGCGAGTCGGCGGGCAGTACCAGGTTCACGCCCTTGTCCTTGGCTTTCTGGATGAGCTCGCGGGCCAGGTCCACCTTGTCGGCTTCGAGCAGCGAGCTGCCCACTTTGCCGCCCTCGGCCACGGCGAAGGTGTAAGCCATGCCGCCGCCAATGAGCAGGTTGTCGACCTTATCCAGCAGCTTCTCGATGATGAGAATTTTGTCGGAAATCTTGGCGCCGCCCATGATGGCGGTGAAAGGCCGCTCGGCTTGCTCCAGCACTTTTTTGGCGTTGTCGATTTCGGATTGCAGCAGGTAGCCGCCCACCCGGTCCTGGGGCGCGAAGGAATCGGCCATGACGGCCGTGGAGGCGTGGGCGCGGTGGGCGGTGCCGAAGGCGTCGTTCACGTACACGGTGCCCAGCTTGGCCAGCTTGGCGGCAAACTCCTGGTCGCCGGCTTCCTCTTCTTTGTAAAAGCGCACGTTGTCGAGCAGCAGCACCTGGCCGGGCTGCAGGGCTGCGGCTTTCTGGGCGGCATCTTCGCCCAGCACGTCGCCGCCAAACTGCACTTCGCGGCCGTATTCCTGGGTGAGGCGCGCCACGAGGCTTTCCAGCGAGAACTTCTTTTCGTAGCCGCCTTTGGGCCGGCCCAGGTGCGAGAGCAGCACCACGGAGCCGCCGTCGTTCAGGATTTTCATCACCGAGCGGGTGGCCATGCGAATGCGGGTGTCGTCGGTAATCTGCAGGTCCTTGTCGAGG
>DASVTG010000258.1:0-3704 GCA_036387695.1 Hymenobacter sp.
GAAGGAATAGGGCGTGGCGTAGCTGCCCACGCGCAGCCCCAGAACCACCAGCGCCAGCACGAAGGTCAGGCCCAGCAGCAACCAGAAAACAGGGCGACGCACGGGCATCAGCGAGAGGAAACGGATAATGGGGAAGGTTGCGCACCTTGCAACAGCTTTTTCAGCTCGCGCACTGACTCCACCACCCGCGGGCCGGGCCGCTCCAGGAGGTTGCCGGTGATGGGGTACACGCGGCGGGTTTGGTAGGCGCGGATGCGCTTCAGCTCGGGGTAGCGCTTGAAAAAGGTGCTGTCCAGCTTGCCGAAGCTGCCGCCGAGCAGCACTTCCGGGTTCAGCTTCAGAATGTATTCGCGGGTGAGGGCCGGGTAAGGCTGCGGGAAGGTTTCGGTGACGGCGTTCTGGCCACCCGCCAAGCCTATTTCATCGGTGAACAGCGTGTTTTGGCCGTAGCAGTAAATGGGGTCCTGCCAGGTAATGGCCAGCACGGTGGGCGGCGCGGGGGCTTGGCGGGGCACGGCAGCCAGGGCTTTCAGCTCGCGGCGCAGCGAGTCGGCCGCGCGGTGGGCCTGGGGCTGGCGGCCCAACAGGCGGCCCATCTCTCCCATGCCAGCAAACACGTCCTCAACCCGCCGGAAACGCATGTAGTACACCGGCACGCCCAGTTCCTGCAGCCGCTTGGCATCGTCGACGGAGGTAATGCCTTCGACGGTAAACACCACGTCGGGCTTCAGCAGCAGCAGCTTTTCAAAGTCGAGCGGGTAGTTGTTGACGACGGGTTTGCGCGCGACGGCCGCGGGAAAGTTGTCCTGCGGGCAACGGGCCACGATGGTGGCCGTGTCGGCCACGGCGTACAACATTTCGGTCATGCTGGGGGCCAGGGCCAGCACCCGCCGCGGCTGCGCGGGCAGGGTCAATTCGCGGCCCAACCCGTCGCGCACGCCGACGGGGGCCTTTTGGGTGGGCTCGGACTGGCAACCCAGCAATAGCGCGAGCGGTAAAAGCAGAAACGAAAAACGCATGGCGCAAAGGTAGGCCGCCCGCGTACCGCAAATTCCCCGGTTTCCCGCTGGCACGGGTACCGCGACTTTCCAATTCGCCCCGGCCTGCACATGACGAGCGGTACGGGGCGAATTGAAAAGTCGCGGTACCCGTGCTGGCGGCGCAGGCGCATTGGAAAGTCGCGGTACTCGTGCCAGCCGGCGCTACGGTTTACCTTTGCCCCTCTCCAAACCCGCCCCTCATGATAGTAGTCACCGGCGCGGCCGGCTTTATTGCCAGCTGCCTAGTTTCCCGCCTCAACGCCGCCAATTTCAACGACGTGGTGGTGGTCGATAATTTTTCGGTCGAAAAGAAGCTGCCCAACATCACCGGCAAAAAGCTGCGCGAGTACGTGGACCGGGAGACGTTTTTTGAATGGCTCGACGCCCACCATGAGCAGGTGGAGTTCGTCTTCCACCTCGGGGCCCGCACCGACACCGCCGAAATGGACCCGGCCGTGTTCGACCTGCTCAACCTGAACTATTCCAAGCAGATGTGGCAGGCCTGCGTGCGCTACAACCTGCCGCTGGTGTACGCTTCCTCGGCCGCTACCTACGGCGACGGCGCCCTGGGCTACACCGACACCGACGAGGCCCTGTTCCCCCTCTACCGCCCGCTGAACCCCTACGGCGACTCCAAGAACGACTTCGACAACTGGGCCTTGCAGCAGCCAGAACAGCCGTATTTCTGGGCGGGGCTGAAGTTTTTCAACGTGTACGGCCCCAACGAATACCACAAGGGCCGCATGGCCTCGGTCATCCTGCACGCCTTCAACCAGATTCAGCAAACGGGCTCGATGATGCTGTTCAAGTCGCATAACCCCGACTACACCGACGGAGGGCAGATGCGCGACTTCGTGTACGTGAAGGACGTGGTGGACGTGTGCTTCTTTCTGTTGAACCACCGCAAAAATTCGGGCATTTACAACCTGGGCAGCGGCCAGGCCCGCACCTTCTTGGACTTGGCCCTGAACACCTTCCAGGCGCTCGGGCGCACCGCCGACATTCACTTCAAAGACACGCCGGAAGACATTCGCGATAAATACCAGTACTTCACGGAAGCCAACATGAGCAAGCTGAAGGCCATCGGCTACGACCGGCCGTTCACGCGCCTCGAAGACGGCATTGCCGATTACGTGCAGAATTACCTGGTGCCGGGCCGCTACTTGTAGAGACGCCTATTTGCGTCTCGGCACTCGCATTTGTTTGTGCCAATTATCCAACAACGAGACGCAAATAGGCGTCTCTACAATCCAAAAGCTACCTCCGTGCAACCACCCGCCCGTCCCGTTATTACCGTTGTGGGCGGCGGCTTTGCGGGCACGGCGCTGGTGTTGCAGCTGCGCAAACTGCCGGCGCTGGCCGGGGCCGAAATCCACTTGGTTGAACCGCGGGACGTGCCCGGCCCCGGCCTGGCGTACACGGCCCGCCGCCCCGAGTACCTGCTCAACGTGCGCCCTGGGGCCCTGAGCCTCTACCCCGACGCGCCCCAGCACTTTGCCGAGTGGCTGCGGGGCCAGCCCGAGAGCGCCGTGGCCGTGCCCGAATTTGCGGCCCGCACCACCTACGGCCGGTATCTGAACGAGGAGCTCACGGCGGCCCTCGATGCGCCGACCGAGGGCCGATGTGGCCTGTGCTGGCACCAAACCCGGGCCGTGGTGGCGCCCTTGCGCCCCGACGGCCGCCGCGCCGTGCAGCTGGCCGATGGCACCACCCTGGTGAGCGACTACGTGGTGCTGGCCCTGGGCAACTTTCCGCCCCCGCCGCCCGCCGGGCCCGACCACCGCTACCTGCACCACCCCGCCTACCACGCCGACCCCTGGGCCGCCGGCAACCTGCGCCGCATCGGCCCCGAGGAGCACGTGCTGCTCATCGGCTCGGGCCTCACGGCGGTGGACGTGTTGCTGGCCCTGCGCCAGGACGGCCACCGCGCCCCCGTGGCCGTGGTGGCGCGCCACGGCCGCTGGCCCCAGGCCCACGGGCCCGCCGCGGCTCCTTACCCCAACTTCTACCCCGAGCTAGCCGGCGAAACCACCGTGGCGGGCGTGCTGGTCATTTTCAGGCGGCACTTGCGCGCAGCCGCGGCCCAGGGCATCGACTGGCGCCCGGTGATGGACTCGCTGCGCCCGGATTTGGGGCGCATTTGGGCCGCGTGGCCGTTGCAGGAGCAGCGCCGGTTTCTGCGGCACCTGGCGGGCTTGTGGGCCGTGACGCGCCACCGCAGCCCCCCGCGCAATGCGGCCGCGGTGGAAACCCTGACCGCGGCCGGCTTGGTGCAGCTGCACGTGGGCACGGTGCGCGAGATTGTTCCCGACGGCAACGCCCTGCGGGTGCGGGTGCGGCCCCACGACACGCGCGGCAGCTGGCACATTGCCCAGCACGTGGTGTGCTGCGCCGGTCCCCTGCTCGACTACGGCCGCATTGCCGAGCCACTGGTGATGAGCCTGCGCGACGCCGGCCACCTCTCGGCCGACTCCCTGCGCCTGGGCTTGCTCACCGATGCGCACGGGGCCCTACGCGGCGCCGACGGCGTGGTTTCAACCACCCTGTTCACCCTCGGCCCCAGCCGGCGACCGGCGTATTTTGAATCAACGGCCGTACCGGAACTGCGCCTGCAGGCGGTGGAGCTGGCCGCCGAGCTGGCGCGGCGAATTAACAGCTAGCCAT
>DASVTG010000259.1:0-3788 GCA_036387695.1 Hymenobacter sp.
GCGTTTTCGCGGTCGTAGTTCAGGATGCGCACGGTGGCCACCATGTTCGGGCGCAGGTCGGCGGCCTTGGCGCCTTGCAGGCGCAGCTCCACCGTGAACGTGCGGCTAGTGGCGTTGATGGCGCGGCTCACCACGCGCACCGTGGCGGGGATGTCCTCGCCGCTCAGGTCCGGAATGGTCACGAGGGCTTTGTCGCCGGCCTTGATGCTGTTGCCGTAGGCTTCCGACACATCGGCCAGGATTTTACCGCCCGAGCCGCTGGTCAGGCGCACCACCGGCGTGCCGGGGGCCACCACTTCGCCCAGCTTGGGAATCACCTCGTCCACGGTGCCGCCGAAAGGCGCCACCACGTTGTAGAGGGCGCGCTGCTGGTTGAGCGTGGCCAGGTTGCGGCGCAGGGCGTCGTAATTGTTCTTGGCCTGCAGGTACTGGATTTCGGTGCCAATCTGCTGCTTCCAGAGGCCGGCCTGCTTTTCGTACACCACACGGGCGAGGTCCATGCGGGTGCGCAGCTCGGCAATGCTGGCGTCGAGAATCGAGGCGTCGATGGTGGCCAGCACTTGGCCTTTGCGCACCCGGTCGCCGCGCTGCACGCGCAGGCTGGTGAGGCTGCCAGCGGAGCGGGCGCTTACCACGGCGTTCTGGTCGAAGTCGACGCGGCCCTGCACCTCGAGGTAGCTCTTGAAGCTTTCGGGCTGCACCTTCATCACCGACACGGGCGTGGCCGTGAGGGCGGGCTTGTCGTCGGCGCCGGCTTTGGCTTCCAGCTCGGCTATTTTGGCCTGGTTGGCGGCCTGTTCTTTCTTGAGCTCGGCTAGCTCGGCCTTGGGGTCTTTCGAGCCGCCGCAGGAAGCCATAATTAAGCTGATAGCTAATAGCTGATAGCTGGCAGCTTTGAAGAGAACGTTTTTCATGTGATTTGGGGAGGAGTGTCAAGAGGGGAAAAAGCTAACGGCTGATGGCTATCAGCTAATAGCTTATTTTTTGACCTGATTGTAGAGCTCGCCGGTGGCTTTGTCGCGGTCCACTTTGGCCACCAGCACGTCGTAGATGGCGCCGTAGTAGTTGGTTTGGGCCGAGCGCAGCTCGGTTTCGGCGGTGATGACCTCCAGGTTGGAGCCCACGCCGGCGTTGAACTTGATGCGCGTCACGCGGGCCACGTCGGTGGCCAGGTCTAAGTTGGCCTTTTGGTTGTCGAGCACGTCCAGGGCGTTCACCAACGTGGTCCGGCTCTGGGCGTCCTGCATGTCGATGCTTTGGCGCAGGGTTTCAAAGCCGCGCTCGATGGTTTGCTGGGCAATGCGGCCCTGCTGCACCTGGAACTTGCGGCGGAAGCCGTCGAACACCGGAATCTGCAGGCTCAGGCCCACGTTGCCGAAGCCAAACCAGTTCTGGTTCAGGAAGCCGGCGCTGTTGCGTGCGTTTGGCCCGCGGAATTCAAACAAGCCGCCCAATTTGTCGTCGGAACCGGTGAAGCCGTAGGCGCCGGTGAGCAGCAGGCGCGGGTAAGCCCCGGCGCGGCGATTGCTCAGGTCCAGGCCCGCCAGGGCCTGCTGGGTTTCCAGCACCGAGAATTCGATGCGGTTATTGTAGTTGAGCGCGCCAATGGCTTGCGAAGGCCGCGCCCCGCTCAGCGCGGTCTGTTGGTCGAGGCGGTTTTGCTCGGCGGTGTTTTGCTGGCCGGGGGTGGCAGTGGGCTGGCCCGGCAACGCCGACGTGCCCGCCGCGCCGCTGCCCCCCGCAAAGTCGGCCGCACCCAGGCGCTGGCGCAGGGCGCCGGCATCCACCACGGCGGCGCCCAGCGAGTCGGTGAGGAGCACCGGCTGCTGCTGCGGCAGGCCCATCTGGAATTTCAGCAAGGCCAGGCTCAACTCGGTGAGGCGCTGGGCTTTTTGCTGCTCCACCACCAAGTTGTTGCGCTGCACGCGCAGGCGGTCCACGTCGAGTTTTTCCGCGAAGCCGGCCTTATAGGTCTGGTTGGTTTGGAAGAGCACCGTGTCGAGGCGCTGCACGTTGCGCGCCAGCAGCGACAAGCGCGAGCGGGCCACCAAGGTGCTGTAGTAGGCTTTGCTCACCTGCTCCACCACGTCAATTTCGGCCTGCTGCGTCTGCTTCTTGGCCAATTCCTCGTACACTTTGGCGGCGCGCAGCCCGATGAAAACCGAGCCGTCGAAGAGCACCTGCGAAACGCTGGCGCTGGCCGAACCGGCGTACTGCAAGCCGAAAGCCAGGGGCGTGGGGCCGGTTTGCGGGGCCTCCCCGTACGCGGGGTTCAGCGTTACGGAGCCACCCGCCTGGGCCGCGGCAATGTCGCTGGCCGTGAGGGTAGTGCCTTGCAGGGGCGCCCCGCCAAAGCTGCTGAAGTCCACCAGCGACCGCTGCAGCTTAAAGTTGTTGGCGGCACTGCCCGCGATGTTCACCTGCGGCAGCGCGGCGCTCTTGACCTCACCCACGCGGGCACGCGCCGTGGCCTCGCCCAAGCGGGTGGCCAGCAGCGAGGGCTTGTTCTGCACCGCGTAGCTCACGGCTTGTTGCAGGCTCAGGGCCATGGTGCCGGCAGTGGGTGCTGTCGGCAGCGCAGCGGGCTGGGTTTGGGCAAGCAGCCCCTGGGGCAAGGCCGCGCTCAGGGCGGCCAGCAACAGAAGTCTGGGTTGAAAAAACGTCTTCATATACAGCAAAAAAGGTAACGGGGGTAGCGGGGTAAGCGGGTTATTCGGCCTCCGTCACGTGGCGGAGCTTGTTGATGAGTTTGTGGCCTTTGAGGGTGGCCACGCCCAGCAGGAAATGCTCGTCGAACACGCGGTTGACGCGGAGCGGGCTAAAGTGCGCGGGCGGATACAGCACGGGGTCGAAGGCCAGCTCGATTTGGGCCAGGCTGAGGCGGGCCAGCACCTCCACGTCGAGGTCGGGGCGAAACAGGCCCTCGGCCATGCCGCGGCGCAGGTTCTGGGTTATCTGGTCGAGGATAAAGGTGTTCTTGTGCGCCCCAAACAGTTCCCAGGCGGTGGGGTGGTACTTCTTCAGGTCGTGAAAAATGCTGGGGTGAATGCCGCTGAATTGCTCATCGGCCCACTGCGAGATGTTCAGCATTTCCTCCACCGCGTTGGTGGCGTGGCCCGCCACCGCCGAACACTGCCCCTGCGCTTTGTCGAGGTGGCGGGTCATGGTGGCCAGTACAATCTGGTCTTTGTTTTCAAACCATTTGTACAGCGTCTTTTTCGACATGCCCATGTCGGCGGCGATGTCGTCCATGCTCACGCTTTTAATGCCGTTGCGCATGAAAAGCGTTTGCGCGTGGTTGAGGATTCGGTCTTTGATTTCCATGATTGATGCCACAAAGATACAATGGAAACTTTAAACGACTTCAAAGTTTCCATTACCTTTTTGCTATCAACCGCTGTTAGAAGGCGCTTTCGCCTGGTGATGGACGGATGACGGGCCGCTTTATTTTAGCCATGGCAGAAAAATCCGAATATTCTGTCTATTGGTTCAGCTAAAATCACTAGTAAACCAAAGCTAATTATTTTAGCTTCAATATCCAAGCGTCTCCGTATTATTTCTTGCTTTCCGGGCCCCAGGCATTTGCTGCACTCAAATCGGTGCCCAAGAAGCGGCTGGCCGGTACTTTTGCGCAGCTTCATTTCAACCTTTCGCTTTCATGAAAATTCGCACCGGCTTCGGCTACGACGTTCACCAATTGCACGAGGGCCTGCCGTTCTGGCTGGGCGGCATTCTGGTGCCGCACACCCACGGCGCCCTGGGCCACTCCGACGCCGACGTGCTTATCC
>DASVTG010000260.1:0-6429 GCA_036387695.1 Hymenobacter sp.
GGTGAAGGCACAAGATTACGCACGCATTCCCACCGCTCCAAGCGCCTCATTTAATTGAAATTAAAAAATAACATGCTTCATCTTTCATAAACGCCGAAATGCCAACCAACTCCAATCTCATCGACGGCAAGCAAACCGCCGAAGACATCAAAGCCGAAATTGCCACGGAAGTAGCCGCGTTGAAGGCCGCAGGCCAAAAGGTGCCGCACCTGGCTGCCATTCTCGTGGGCCACGACGGCGGCTCCGAAACCTACGTGCGCAACAAAGTGCTGGCTTGCGAACGGGTGGGCTTTGCCTCCACGCTGCTGCGCTACGAGGACGACATCACCGAAGCTGACCTGCTGGCCAAAGTCGATGAGCTGAACCGTGACCCCGAGATTGACGGTTTCATCGTGCAGCTCCCGCTGCCGGCCCACATCAACCCCGAGAAGGTGATTGAAGCCATCCGGCCGGAGAAAGACGTCGACGGTTTTCATCCCATGAACATCGGCCGCATGGTGGCCGGCTTGCCCGCTTTGCTGCCCGCTACTCCGTCAGGCATCGTGGAGCTGCTGCGCCGCCAGGGCATAAAAACCAGCGGCAAGCACGCCGTGGTAATAGGTCGTTCCAACATTGTCGGGACTCCCGTTAGCATACTGCTGGCTAAGAATTTGGACACGGCCAACTGTACCGTCACTTTATGCCATTCCCGCACCCAGAACTTGGCGGAGATTTGCCGAACCGCGGACATTGTGGTGGCCGCCATTGGCCGGCCCGAGTTTGTGACCGGCGACATGGTGCGCCCCGGCGCCGTGGTCATTGACGTGGGCACCACCCGGGTGGCCGATGCGTCTAAAAAGAGCGGCTATACCCTGAAGGGAGATGTGAACTTTGCCGAGGTGGCGCCGCTGGCCTCGGCCATCACGCCCGTGCCCGGCGGCGTGGGTCCCATGACCATAGCCATGCTTTTGCTGAACACGTTGCGGGCTGCGAAGGGAGAAATCTACCCGCGTTCAGCCAGCTGATTTTAGGAATATTTGGTTAACCTAGGCCCGCACCGTACTTTTAAAGTCCGGCATCGGGAACGACGCGTCTTGCTGCCTGCGTTGTGCATGCTTCGCATCCTGACGCCATTATTGCTATGATACCTGTGACTTTGCTTTCTCCCGAAATTATTGCACCTTCCGGTGATACCACTCAGGCGGCCGTCGGCGTGATATTGCCCGTGATGGAGCAGTTTTATACCATTCAGGGCGAGGGGTATAACACCGGTCGGGCGGCGTATTTCATCCGTTTGGGCGGCTGCGACGTGGGCTGCCATTGGTGCGACGTGAAAGAGTCCTGGGACGCCGAAGCCCACCCCAAGCAAACGGTTTCGCAGCTGGTCGATGCCGTGTTGGCTTACCCAGGCCGCGACGTGGTCATTACCGGAGGGGAGCCGTTGATGCACGAGTTGGGTCCGCTCACGGCGGCTTTGCAGGCGGCGGGTTGCCGCACCTGGCTCGAAACGTCGGGGGCGCACCCGCTCTCCGGCTCCTGGGATTGGATTTGCCTTTCGCCCAAGAAATTCAAAGCCCCGCTGCCCGCAGTGTTGGCGGCCGCGCACGAATTGAAAGTGGTGGTATTTAATGGCCACGATTTTGCTTGGGCCGAAGAACACGCCGCTTTGGTGAACCCTGCCGCGCGCTTGTACCTGCAGCCCGAGTGGAGCCGGGCGGCGCGCATGACGCCGGAACTAGTTGAATACGTGAAGCAACACCCGCGGTGGCAGGTGTCGCTGCAGACGCACAAATATCTTGATATCCCGTAGCCTATCTTATGAGTCGCCTTACAGTGTTGGGGGTTTTCCGCCTCGGAATGATATGCCTGCTTTCGCTGGTTTCAGCCGAAGCGGCCTGGAGCCAACTCCCCGTGCGGGTGCAAACGCCCACCAACACCAAGGCCCGCAACCTGTTGGATAAAGCCCAGCAGCAAGTAAAGGAGCGCGACTTCGTAAAGGCCATTGAAACGCTGAACCAGCTCAACGAGAAATTTCCCTCGTTTGGCGAAGCGTATTTGTTGAAAGGTTCTCTGCTGAAGGCGGTCGGCGACAATCGCGGGGCTTTGGCCGCCTACCGCAGCGGCCTGACCAAGGTTCCGCTGGACGCGGTGCACGCTTCGCAATACCAATTGCTGGGCGACCTGGCTCTGAGTTACGGGGATTATGAAACCGCCCAAGGCGCTTACAAGCAATTGTTGAAAGTGGCGCCCAAGACGCAGAAGAACCTGGCCAAGTCGCAGCGCCAACTGCTCACCTGCGAGTTTGCGCTCAACGCCATGAAGAACCCCGTTGGCGAAGCGCCGGTGGCACTGGCTTCGCCACTGAATAGCTTTAAGTTTCAATACTTCCCGGCGCTCACGGCCGATAACCGCTTTTTGCTGTTTACGGGCCGGCCGGCAGCCAGCAGCGGCGAAGACCTGTACGTAAGCCGCCAGAACAAAGACGGCTCGTTGGGTGCGCCAGCGCCCATTTCCCCGGCCATCAATTCCAGCTACAACGAAGGCGCGGGCTCGATATCGGGCGACGGCAAAACCCTGGTCTTTGCATCTTGCGACCGCCCCAAGGCCATTGGCAACTGCGACTTGTACATCTCGCGCCGCACGGGCAACAACTGGAGCGCGCCCGTGAATTTGGGCACGAACGTCAATTCCACGGAGTGGGACTCGCAGCCTTCGCTCTCGGCCGATGGGCGCACCCTGTACTTCACCTCGACCCG
Source organism: Hymenobacter sp. (assembly GCA_036387695.1). GTDB lineage: Bacteria > Bacteroidota > Bacteroidia > Cytophagales > Hymenobacteraceae > Hymenobacter. Next base: position 2,736 of record DASVTG010000260.1, read on the forward strand.
GCGCGGCGGCCAGGGCCAGGAAGACATTTACGTGAGCACGCTCCGGGCCGACGGCACCTGGAGCGGCGCCCAGAACCTGGGCACGCCCGTGAACACGCCGGGCAAAGACATGGCCCCGTTCATTCACGCCAGCAACACCACCCTGTATTACGTCACCGATGGGCTGGTGGGCATGGGCGGGCTCGACGTGTTTCGCTGCGAGCTGAACGCGGCGGGCAAGTGGAACGAGCCCCGCAACCTGGGCTACCCGCTCAACACCTTTGAAAACGAAGCCTCCCTGTTCATCACTTCCGATAACCAGAAAGGGTTTTGCTCCCGCAGCCGGGCCACCGACGAGCCCGCGGCGGGCGCGCGCATGACCCGCGAGCGGCCCGTGGAGCTGTTTAGCTTCGCGGTGCCCGCTCCGGTGAAAGCCCGCGAAACCAGCACCTACACCCAGGGCCGCGTTTTTGATGCGAACACCAAGAAGCCGCTCAAAGCCGAAGTCAAGCTCTACGACCTCGACACAGACGTGCTGACGCAGTTCGTGACGTCTGACCCGGAGTACGGCGACTACACCGTGGTGCTCAACGAAGGCCACCACTACGCCATGTACGCCGCCGCCGACAAGTACTTGTTGAAAAGCCTCAGCTTCGACTATTCCGACCAACACACCTTCGACCCCCTCGCCCTGGATATATACCTCGAGCCGGTGCGCTCGGGCCGGAGCGTGGTGCTCAACAACCTGTTTTTTGACACCAACAAGTACGAGTTGAAGCCGCAGTCGCGCACGGAGTTGAACCGGCTCATTGAATTTCTGCAGCAATACCGGGACGTGCAGATTGAGGTGTCGGGCTATACAGACAACGTGGGCACGCCGGAGTCCAACATTCAGTTGTCGCAGCGCCGGGCTCAGTCCGTGGTTGAGTATTTGTCCGCGCACGGCATTTCCACGAACCGCCTGCGCTCCAAAGGGTACGGCGAAGGCCGGCCCCTCGCGGCCAACGACACCGAAGCGCACCGCCGACTCAATCGCCGCATCGAGTTGCACATCCTGTAACGCTGGTAAAATCTGTCCCAATCGGTTGTGCCTCGTGAGCCGATAATTGGGAAAGTAGTGTATTCACTTAAAGTGGTGCTTTAGGTAAGTGAAAATATAATGGCACTGAAGAGGTAAAAATATATGGCTCGCCAAATGGCGGGCTTTTTTTTGCCTCATCATTCAATTTTTAAGTAGCGTAGATAATGCCAGTAAATGAGATGTTTATGCTATTTCACAGTAAGCGTCCGATTAAAAAAGTGACAAAAAAAATATTTTTCGTTCAAAAGTAAATTGTGCTTAGGTTTGGCTCAGTCAAATGTTCACCAACCCATTATTCACCCAACCCTTCCACCAATTATTTTCCTACACATGAAAAATTTACTTTTTGCCGCCTGCATCGCCGCCAGCATCTGCACACTGCCCGCCTCCGCGGCGGGCCCCGGTGATGGCTCGTACTCGAAAGCCATGATGAACCGCGCCACCACGCTCACCCGGGCCCTGGCACAGCGCATCCACGTCAACGAGGCGCAGTACCTCGCCATCAAGCAGCTTCACCTGAACATGCTCACCGAGCGCCGCGACCTTGAAATCCTGCTCAACGGGGCCAGCGCCGAAGAGCGAGACACGCAGCTTTCCTGGGCGCAGCAGCGCTACGAAAGCGACCTGATGTACCTGCTCAAGCCCAACCAAGTGGTGGCTTACCAAGCCCTCCGCACCAACTTCACCGCGCACCGCCTCAAATAGGGGAGGGCAACCTCACTCACCAAACACGAAAAAGCCCGCTTTGCAGAGCGGGCTTTTTGTTTGGCCGGTTTTCAGGTGTCAGTTATTGGCCTCAAACGGCAGTACCAAAAAACACCTGGCAACCAACTAGCGGGCGCTGATTTCCTGGTAGTCACGCTCCAGTTCGCCGGTGTAAATCTGGCGGGGGCGGCCAATGGGCTCCTTGTTCTCGCGCATTTCTTTCCACTGGGCAATCCAGCCGGGGAGGCGGCCCAGGGCAAACATGACGGTGAACATCTCGGTGGGAATGCCCAGGGCTTTGTAAATGATGCCGGAGTAGAAGTCCACGTTGGGGTACAGCTTGCGGTCGATGAAGTACTGGTCCGTGAGCGCCGCTTGCTCTAACTCTTGCGCAATCTTCAGCAGCGGGCTTTCCTGCAGGCCCAGGGCTTGCAGCACTTCGTCGGCGGCCTTCTTGATGATGGTGGCGCGGGGGTCGAAGTTCTTGTACACGCGGTGGCCGAAGCCCATCAGGCGGAACGAGTCGTTCTTGTCCTTGGCTTTGGCGATGAACTTGCTGGTGTCGCCGCCGTCGCGCTCAATTTCTTCCAGCATCTCAATCACCTCCTGGTTGGCACCGCCGTGCAGCGGGCCCCAGAGGGCGTTGATGCCCGCCGAAACCGAGCCGTAGAGGCTGGCGTTGGCCGAACCCACGAGGCGCACGGTGCTGGTGGAGCAGTTTTGCTCGTGGTCGGCGTGCAGGATGAGCAGCTTGTTGAGGGCGCTTACGATGATGGGGTTGATTTCATACTTCTCGGTGGGGAAGCTGAACATCATGTACAGGAAGTTGGCGCAATAATCAAGGTCGTTGCGCGGGTAGATGAGCGGGTGGCCCACCGAATTCTTGTAGCTCCAGGCGGCGATGGTCGAAATCTTGGCCATGAGGCGCACGATGTTCAAATCCAGCTCTTCCTTGCTGATTTCGGGCGCGATGCTCTTCGGGTAAAAGGCCGTGAGCGAACACACAATCGACGACAAGATGCCCATGGGATGGGCCGACGACGGAAAGCCGTCGAGAATCTTGCGGATGTCTTCGTGAACCAGCGTGTGCTGGGTAATCTGGTATTTGAAATTGTCGAACTCGACTTGGGTGGGCAGGGCGCCGTAAATCAGCAGGTACGCCACTTCGAGGAAGCTCGACTTCTCCGCCAACTGCTCGATGGGGTAGCCGCGGTAACGCAAAATGCCTTCTTCGCCGTCGAGGAAGGTGATGGCGCTTTTGGTGGCGCCGGTGTTTTTGTAGCCAGAGTCGAGGGTAACGTAGCCCGTTTGGTCGCGCAGTTTGCCGATGTCAAACGCTTTTTCGTGTTCGGTGCCTTCAATGACGGGCAAGCTGATGGATTTGCCGTCGAGGATAAGTTCAGCAGATTCTGCCATGGGCGGGAGGTATGAGGGGAAAGTTCAGCGCGAAACTAATTCATAAGGCTTAAGCCGGACAACTTCTGCCGGGCTTAAGCTGCAAACACTACAACAGAACAAGCCCCTTGGTTTCGCATAATGGGCTTTTTGAGGCGATGGGTGGGATTGGGAACGTTTGCACGATTTTAGCGCCGGCCGTACCCAAACCCGGTTTACTTGCCGATGCAAAACTGCGTGAAAATGCTGGTGAGCAAATCTTCGGAAGAAATTTCACCGGTAATCTCGCCCAGCGCGCTCAGGGCATGCCGCAAATCGGCGGCCAGCAGCTCGGTGCCCCGGCCGGTGTCGAGGCCCGCTTGCACGTCGGCCAGGTGCAGGGCGGCGGTTTCCAAAGCCCGGGCGTGGCGCACGTTGGTCACGATGGTGGCCGACGCCGTGTTTTCAAGCGCTGAGCCCCGAACTTGATTGACCAACGCCGTCTGCAAGGCTTCCAGGCCACGGTTTTGGCCGGCCGCCAGCAGCAGCAGCGGA
>DASVTG010000261.1:0-7471 GCA_036387695.1 Hymenobacter sp.
TTCTTTTTCTGGTTGTAGTCGTCGTAGGTCAGGATGGTTTTGTCGCGGTCCTCGCCAATGAGCTTCACCATTTGCTTCGAGCCGGCGAGAATGAGTTTTTCCTTGTAAGTGCCCTTCTTGATGAAAATGGTGGTGACCTTCTTCCGAAAATCGGGCACGGCATTGAACGCCTCCTGCACGGTACGAAACTGGCCGCTGCCGTCCTGCGCCACCACAAAATCGTAGCCCAGCGCCCGGCCCAGCGCCAGCCAGCTCAAGGCCAGCATCAACACAAATTGCTTCATAGAATAGCGGTTATTTCCCGTAAACCTAGCAGGCGATGCATCCGAAACCGCCGTTTTTCTGCGCAATCGTTGCCGGCAACGTTGCCATTTCAGGATAAAGTTTCGGCTGCTTCTCCTCCACGATGTGCATTCAGGGCTTTGGCGGCATCCAATAGCCACCCGCCTTTTCAGCGTGCCCTTATGAAGTCAATACTACTGCTTTGCTTTTTCCTGTTGCGTCTCGTTGCTGCGGCCCAAACCACGGTTTCCGGCCGGGTGCTGGACGCTAAGTCCGGCAATGGGCTGCCGGGCGTCACCATTTTGCAATTGGGAACCAACAACGGCTTTTCTTCTATTTACGACGGCAGCTTTACCCTTTCCGTGCCCGGTGCCCCCGACAGCGTGGCATTGGCAGTATCCTACATCGGCCACGCTCCGCAGCAGCGATGGGTAGCGGCGGGCAGCAACACCGTAATTCGGCTGGTAATGGATACGCGCGGCATCATAGAATGCCCTGTGGGGTATCCCAAAGTGGAAGTGGGCCTGGCCAGCGGCTTGCGTTATACCCCGTTTGGAGGCAGCATCAAGCTGGATGGCCCTGCACTAATCCGAGTGCCGCTTACGGCCACTGCCAGCTACCAAACCAACTTTGCCCGCAACCATGCCCTGAGCATCGGGCTTGGCCTGCCTCCCATCCGGCGGTTTCATCGCGTCAGTCTCACCGAAACGCTGGAATACCAGCAGCTCCGTGCCCCGTCTGCCCACACCAGATTTGACAGCTACTCCGGAATAATTGGCCTCAGCGTGGGCTACCTCGGCGGGAGGCGGCTGCCCACCTTTCTGCTCGGCGCGGGCTATGCCCAATGGCATCCACGCGAGGCCGAAGCTGCCTCTATTGCATCGGGCTACGGCTATGCGTTCGGGTTACGAGTTGATAACCTGCCCTTGAATTTATATGGAGCGGTCAAAGCCACGCGCTGGCCGGTGTACTGGCAGTGGCAGGCCCGCGTTTCACACAACCTTCCGCTTCGCCTACAGGCCAGTGTAGAGTTGAATCAGCTACGGCAATACACCGAATTATCGGTGATGCTGACCCGTAGTTTCCATTGAAGTGGCCACAAAAAAGCCCGGCCAATTGGCCGGGCTTATCTAGTTAATCGAGCATGCTACTTATTCAGCTCCCGAAACTTTGGTCAGCACGTCCACAATCTCCGCCGAGATGCCGGTGGTGCTGAAGCCGCCGTCGTGCATCAGGTTTTGCATGGTCACGTAGCGGGTCAGGTCCGAGAAGAGCGAGATGCAGTAGTCGGCGCAGGCTTCGGCCGGGGCGTTGCCGAGCGGCGACATCATGTCGGCGAAGTTGTAGAAGGCGTCAAAGCCGGTGATGCCGGTGCCGGCCGTGGTTTTGGTGGGCGACTGCGACACGGTGTTCACGCGCACCTTCTTGAGCTTGCCGAAGCGCTGGCCGTAGCTGCGGGCAATGCTTTCGAGCATGGCCTTGGCCTGGGTCATGTCGGTGTAGTCCAGGAAGGCGCGCTGGGCGGCGATGTAGCTCAGGGCCACGATGCTGCCCCACTCGTTCATGGCGTCCTGGCGCTCGGCCACGGCCATCATCTTGTGAAACGACATGGCCGACACGTCAATCGTCTGCTGGAAGAATTTGTAGTCCAGTTCGCCGTAGTGCTTCTTTTTGCGGATGTTGGCACTCATGCCAATGCTGTGCAGCACGAAGTCAATCTTGCCGCCCAGCTGCTCCTGCGCGCCCGAAAACAGCGCTTCCAACTCTTCCGTGGAGGTGGCATCGGCCGGGATGATGGGCGCGTTGCATTCCTCGCTCAGCTTGTTGATTTCGCCCATGCGCATGGCCAGCGGCGCGTTGGTGAGCACGAAGCGGGCGCCCTCAGCGTGGGCCCGCTGGGCCACTTTCCAGGCAATGGATTGGTCGTTGAGCGCGCCGGAGATGATGCCGACTTTGCCGGCGAGGAGGTTGTTGGGCATGGTTTCAATGGGTGAATGGGTGAATGAGCGAATGGGTGAAGAAGCAGTCTTAGCCCTTGCGTCCCTCCATTCGGGCCGGCAAGTTAGCCACTCACTCATTCACCCATTCACCCATTCACTCATTGACGGCCACTTCCCCCCGCAGCGCCAGCAGCTCACGGGCGCTTTGGAAGGCATTTTCGCTGGGCTTGGCGCCCGCAATCATGTGCGCTATTTCCTTGATGCGGTCGTCCTGGTTGAGCTCGCGGATGCGGCTCACGGTGCGGTCGGCGCGGTCTTCCTTGTACACGAAATAGTGCACGTCGCCGGCGGCGGCCATCTGGGGCAAGTGCGAGATGGCCACCAGCTGGTGCTTCTGGGCCATTTGCTGCATCATGCGGCCCACCTTCACGGCAATCTCACCGCTGATACCGGTGTCAATTTCGTCGAATACGATGGTGGGCAGGGCCGTTTTGTCGGCCAGCATATACTTGATGCACAGCATCAGGCGCGAGAATTCGCCGCCCGAAGCGGCTTTGCTCAGCGTCTGGGGCTGGGCGCCTTTATTGGCCGTGAACAGGACGCTCACCACGTCGGTGCCACTCGCGGAGGGCGCGCCGTTGCTGTGCTGCACCACAATGCGGGCGTGCGGCATGCCCAGGTCGGCCAGCAGCAAGCCCAGCTGCTTCTCAAACGTGGGGAACGATTTGCTGCGGCTGTCCGAGAGCTTGCTCGCCTGCTTGGTCACGGCCGCCAACGCCGCGTCGGAATCCTTGCGCAGGCGGGCTATTTCCTTGTCCAGGTTTAGCACCGAACTTACTTTTTGGCGCAAGCCGTCGCGCACGGCAATCAGCGCCGGCAAGTCGCGGGCTTGGTGCTTGCGCTGCAAGGTGTACAGCACGTTGAGGCGGTCCTGCAGCTCCTCGGCGCGGGCGGGGTCGCCTTCGGTGCGGCGCTCGGCGGTTTCCACTTCGTCGGCAATGTCGTGCAGCTCAATCAGGCAGCTTTCCAGCCGCTCGCGCAGCTCCTTGAAGTTGTCGGCGTAGCTGGCCACCTGGCCCAGCAGCACCGACGCTTCCTTCATGGTGCCGGTGGCGCAGCTCTCGCTGTCGCGCAGGCCGTGCAGCGCCTGGCTCAGCTTGTATTTGATTTCTTCGGCGTGCTCCAGCTGCTTCACCTCCTGCTCCAGGGCGTCCTGGTCTTCGGTGTCGAGGCGGGCTTCCTCCAGCTCGTTCAGCAAAAAGCTATTGTAATCCAGCTCTTTGCTGGCCTGCGCGGCCTGGCTTTCCAACGTACTGAGGTCGGCTTCCAGCTTGCGGTACTGGCGGAAGGCGTTGCTGTAGTGCGTGCGCTGCGGCACCAGCCCCGCGTATAGGTCCAGCAGGTTGAGCTGGAACACGGCATCGCCCAGCAGCAGCGTGTCGTGCTGCGAGTGAATGTCCATGAGGTTGGCCCCGATTTTACGGAGGGCCTCCAACGTCACCGGCGTGTCGTTCACAAAAGCGCGTGACTTCCCGTTCGGGCTGATTTCACGCCGCAGAATGCACTGCACGTCGTAGTCCAAATCCTCGGCCTCGAAGATATCCTGCAACTGATAATTGGCGATGTTGAACTGGCCCTCAATCACGCATTTGCGCTCGGTGTCGAACAGCATCCGCGAGTCGGCCCGGTTGCCGAGCAACAGGCCAATGGCGCCCAACATAATGGATTTGCCCGCGCCCGTTTCCCCCGTAATAATGTTCAGCAGCGGCGACGGACGCAGCTCCAACTGCTCAATCAGCGCGTAGTTCTTAATTCGTAAATCAACTAACATTCTATTTAACTATGAGTGTTGAATTATGAGTGTTGAGTTATGAATTACCGTTCAAATAACTCAACACTCATAATTCATAATTCATTTAAGCACGGTTTGATACTTGGCTGAATTGGTCGGGTCCACTTCCGTGAGCATGGTCACGAGCTGCTGCTTCTGCTGCTGGTCCTGACTGGTCCGGAAAATGTTGGCGATTTCGTCGGCTTTGGCATCAAAGAAGGCGCGGGAGAACACCGTGCCGGGCCGCGTGGTCACGGCCTGCTGAATGCCGTTGAGGGCCAGCATCACCGAAGTACGGGCCTCCTCGGGCTTATCGACGAAGCGGTCCAGGCCTTGGCGGTAGTAGTTATAAAGCCCCGTGCGAAAAGCTTCAAGCTGAGGGTCGGTGATGTTGTCGAGCAGGAAGTGGCGCTCGCGCGTGCCGGTGCCGCGCCATCCTTCGTCGGTTTCGTTGGTACTCGTCTGGTTCGCCGAATAGTTGACCACGTTGCGGGCCAGCTCATAATAAGGCGTGCCGCCAAGCGGGGCAAACGTGTCGCGGTCCAGGCCGATGACCATGTAGGCGTAGTAGCCGAGCAGCGACGAGAGGTTCGACACGAAGCTGTTGGGCGAAAAGTCCAGCGGATTCTGCGGCGAGTAGTTGAAATTGAAGCTCCGGTCGACCACGCTGATGACGTTGGTGTCGTACCCCGTGCCGTACACCGGGCGCGTCGAAATCAGGCGCATGGTGGAGTTGTAGGTGCCGCTCTGGGGAATGGCCGTGATGGCGATGAACACGCGCAGCCGAATCCGTTCCTCGGGCCGGTACGTCTGATTGGTCCAGGGGCGGTTGTTGAGGAAGGTGCGGATGTCGTTCTGCATCTGCGTAACCAGCGTGGGGTCGGTGATGGTCACGTTTTGGGTGGTCACCTGCACTTCGGCCAGCAATTCTTGCGCGCGGGCAACCGGGCCCACCAGCAGAAGCAGCGCAACGAGGGGCAATACGGCGAGGAGTTTTCGCATCATGAAGCAGGAGTCAGGCGGGCCAGTATCAGGCGTACCAGTCCGCGGGCCACGTCGGCCTTGGACTGCAATTCAAAATTAACGATTTGGCCGGCGGCGTCCAGCACGGTCACCTTGTTGGTGTCGTGGCCAAAGCCCGCGCCCGCGTCGCGCAACGAATTCAGCACGATGAGGTCGAAGTTCTTTCGGCGCAGCTTGTCCTGGGCGTGGGCCAACTCGTTTGTAGTCTCCAACGCAAAACCGACGGCAAATTGTTCAGCCCGCTTGCGCTGGCCGAGCGTGGCGGCAATGTCCACGTTTTTCACCAGCTCAAGCGTCAGCGTTTCGCCCGATTTCTTAATCTTTTCGGTCGCCACCTGCGCCGGCCGGTAGTCGGCCACGGCCGCCGCAAACACCCACACGTCGGCGGCTTCCGCGGCTTCGGAAGCCGCCGCAAACATTTCCGCCGCCGTCTCCACCCGCACCGTGCGGATGCCCGGGCTGGCCGGGTCCGGCAAGTGGCTGGGGCCGCTCACCAGCGTTACCCGGGCACCTTGCGCCGCAAAGGCTTCGGCCAAGGCGTAGCCCATCTTACCCGTGGAGCGGTTGCCAAGGAAGCGAACCGGGTCGAGGGGTTCGTAGGTAGGGCCAGCGGTGAGAAGGACGTGCACGTTAGGAGTGTTGGGTTTTAAGGGTTAAATGTTGAGTTTGGAAGGCGGGCTCAGTTGAAAGGAATGAATTAAAATATCCCTTAAAACTCAACATTCAACCCTTAAAACTCAACCCTTCTATCAGCTCCGTCACTATGTCCTCCGGCTCCATCATGCGGCCGTGGCCGCTGAGGCCGCTGGCTAGCTCGCCACTGGGCGAGTCGAACACGTGGTTGCCAAAGGAGCGCAGGCGCGCCAGGTTCTGCGTCACGGCTGGGTGAGCAAACATGTCCAGGTCCATGGCCGGCGCCAAAAACACCGGGCAGCGCGCCGACAAATACACGGCGCTTAGCAAATTGGGGCACAGCCCGTTGGCCAGTTGACCAATGGTGTTGGCGCTGGCGGGCGCAATCAGCAGGGCGTCGGCCCAGAGGCCCAGTTCCACGTGGTTGTGCCATTCGCCGGCAGCGGCATCACGCAAAAAGCCCGTCAGGACGGGCTTTTTGGAAAGCGTGCCAAGCGTGAGCGGCGTGACAAAAGCGGCGGCGGCTTCGGTAAGAATGACTTGCACCTCGGCCCCCGCTTTCACCAGCAGGCGGGTAAGCGCCGCCGTTTTGTAAGCGGCAATGCTGCCACTCACGCCCAGCAAAATGCGGCGGCTCTGGAGGGCCGTTGAGTGCTCGTTGCTGCTTGCTGGTGCTGACACAGTGTAGCTATTTGTTTGAGTAATAACAAATCGTCATGCTGAGCGCAGCCGAAGCATCTCGCAAGCAGTAGTAATTATTTACTTCCACGGGCGAGATGCTTCGGCTGCGCTCAGCATGACGTTCTTTTGGTTTAACGTTCTCTTTGCTTGACGTTCTGCGCAAGCCGCGTTTGCTTAGAACAGCTCGCGGGGAATCGGAACTTCTTCCGGCTCGGGCGTGGTGTACTGGATTTTGCCCTGCAAAAACTCCTCAATGGCGAGGCTAGTCGGCTTGGGCATGCGCTCGTACTGCTTGGAAACCTCGATTTGCTCGCGGTTCTCGAACACTTCCTCCAGGTTGTCAACGGTGGAGGCGAACTCGGCCAGGCGGTCGTTTAGCTCCTCTTTCAGCTTCACCGACAGTTGGTTGGCGCGCTTCGAAATCACAGAAATGGCCTCGTACACGTTGCCGTTGTCGCCGGTGATGTCGGCCACGTTGCGCGTGATGATGGAGCTCGACGGGGTGTTGGGATTGGGTTTCATGGGCATGGAATGTAATTGTTCGTTTTTAGTTGTCGGTTGTCAGGTGCTAAAGTTGGCGGTGTCACTAACGACCGACAACGAAATAACTGACAACTAATATTAATTGGCTGCTGCGGTAGGCACGGCTTTCAGCCGGACGATTTCCGCTTGGCTGACGTCATACATATCCTGGGCGACTTTCAGGTTTTTGCTTTTGGGATACGCGTCGAGGAACTGCTGGTAGAAGCTCACGGCTTCCAGAAAACGCTCGCGCTGCTTCGATTCGACGCTTTCCTGGGCCCAAGCATACTGCGCGCTCAGGCGCAGAAACGCGGCCTGCTCGGCAAAGGCCGAAGCCGGGTATTGCAGCTGGAAGTTGGTGAGGGCCACCACGGCGGCCTGGTTGTAGCGCAGCTGGTAATATAGCCGGGCGCTTTCAAAAGCCTTGTTCTCCAGCTTCTTCTGTAACTCCTGCGACATGTTCTCGGTCTCGGGCTTGAACTTGCTCTCAGGGAAGCGGTTCAAAAAATCCTGAATGGATTCGAGGGCCGACACCGTATTGGTCTGGTCGAGCTCGTAG
>DASVTG010000262.1:0-4860 GCA_036387695.1 Hymenobacter sp.
CCCGAAACACGTAGCCGGATGCTTCTTTCAGGAAATGGACGATGGGCCGGCGGCCGCGGTACTTGCTGAGGACTATGCCCAACACAATGGCCACGATGAGAACTTGCAGCGTGAGGTTATCGGCCAGGAAATGGCCCCAGGAAAACTCGGTGGCTCGCTTCGTGAACTCGCCTACTTTTTCGGTGTTGAGTTGGGCCGTGCTCACGCCTGCGCCGGGCTTCACCAGGGCCGCCACGCCCACGCCGATGAGCAGCGCCAGCGTCGTCACAATTTCGAAGTACAGCAAGGCTTTGCCACCAATGCGCCCCACCTTCTTTAAGTCGCCCATAGTGCTGATGCCGAGCGTGATGGTGAGGAAAATGATGGGGTTAATGAACAGCTTCACCACTTCGATAAACCGCTTGCCCAGCGGCTCCATCTGCACGGCGGTAGCGGGCGCGAAGTGGCCCAGCAGCGCCCCGGCAGCTATGGCCAGCAGCACCCAAAGCGTGAGGTTGCGGGTGAGCTTTTGGAGTTTCATTCAGCAGTATGCGATGCTGTCGGAAGGATAAGGAGGCACAAGAACGTCATGGTAAAAAGAACGTCATGCTGAGCGCAGCCGAAGCATCTCGCCCGCCATCACTAATCCTTTCGTTGAAGGATTGGTTTAGTAGAAGCACGCGAGATGCTTCGGCTGCGCTCAGCATGACGCACAGAATTTAGACTTCCAAACCCACTCATGGACCCCGCCATTCTCTTGCCCGCCGCCAGCTACGAATTTGCCAGCATCCAAAAGGTGAGCGGCAGCGGCCCGCCCGTGTCTGCCTCCGACCAGCTCGCCGCCGAAGAGCCGCTGGAAATCCGGGTGGGCTACGAAGTGGACGGGCAGCGCCAGCACCGCACCCTGTCTGTGACCATGCGCACGCCTGGGCACGACGAGGAGCTGGCTGCCGGCTTCTTGCTCACCGAAGGCCTCATTCACAGCAAAGCCGACGTGCTAGGCATCATTCCGTGCCCCGATGTGCAAAAGGCCGAAGAAGCCGGCAACGTGACCCGGGCCGAGCTGGCTGCTCACGTGAAAGTAGATTTCTCGGCCATGGAGCGGCATTTCTACACCAGCTCCAGCTGCGGCGTGTGCGGCAAAACCAGCATCGACGCGGTGCGCACCGCCTCCTGCCCGGTGCTGCCCACCGACGGCCCATACCTGAGCTACGACGTGGTGCACCTGCTGCCCGAGCGCCTGCGCGCCGCCCAGGCCGGCTTCGAGCAGACCGGTGGGCAGCACGCCGCTGCCCTGTTCACCCCGGCCGGCGAGCTGCTGCTGCTGCGCGAAGACGTGGGCCGCCACAACGCGCTGGACAAACTAGTGGGCGCCGCCCTGCTGGCCGATTGGTTGCCGCTGCACCAGCACGTGCTGCTGGTGAGCGGCCGCGCTAGCTTTGAGTTGGTGCAAAAAGCCGCGGCGGCGGGCATCGGCGTGCTGGCGGCCGTGGGTGCCCCCAGTAGCCTGGCGGTGCAGGCCGCCGAAAGCTTCGGCATGACGGTGCTGGGCTTCGTGCGCAACGAGCGCTACAACGTGTACTGCCACGGCTGGCGGCTGAAAGGCATTTAACAGTTGTCAATTGACAGCCAAGACCAACAAACCAACTTTGGGACCGTACCACTAGCCGGTGCCTGCCCCGTGCACGTTGCCCAACACGCATTTGCAGCTGACTTCCTCAACGACTTCGTTACTTGTTAAATGTTCATTGCTAATTGTTAAGTGAAATGCCATGAAGCTTCGCATCGAAGACGACACCTTGCGCTTGCGCCTTTCCGATGGCGAAGTCCAGGAATTTGCTGAAACTGGCCGCGTGGAAGGCTCCGTGCACTTCGGCGCCACGCCGGACCAGCGCCTGACCTATTCCCTGGAACGCGGCTCGGAACGGGCCCAAACCATGCCGCACGCCGAGCCGGTGCAAGTGCATTACGAGCCCGGCGCCCTCACCGTACTGGTGCCCTTTGCGCTGGCCAAGTCCTGGGTGGAAACCGACCAAACCGGCTTTTCGCACGAGTTGCCGCTCGCTGAAAACCAGCGCCTCCACATTCTGGTTGAGAAGGACCTGGACTGCCGACATTGAGGAAGTGTTGAGGGTTAGGGTTTGAGTGTTGAGTGCACGCAATGACACGGTTGGCGTGCTGCTTCGACCCCAAAAACTTGCTGCTCACCAACTCGCCATTCAATAATTAAAACTTAACACTTCAAGATGGAAGATTCTCCCAAAACTGACCCCAGCAAAGCCGGCCGGTCGCACGAGCAAGGCGCCGAAGCCAACGCCCCCAAAAGCGGCGAGCGGCCCAGCCAGGGCGAAGCCCCCGCGCCCAACAACTATCGCTCCGACCCCAACCGCACGCACGTGCACGCCCACATTCCGGCCCCCGACGTGGCCAATGCCAAGTACCAGCACGCCATTCTGGCCCAGCCCCCGGAAGCCCTCACCGGCCTCAAGCTGGAGGAGCGGGCCAAAATCGCAGCCGGCGTCACGGCCGTGCTCAAGTCCATGCAGTTCAGCTGGAGCGAGGGCGGCATGAACCGCGGCACGCAGGTGCTGCTCAAGATGAACCAAAAGGACGGCTTCGACTGCTCGAGCTGCGCCTGGCCCGACCCGGACGAGCACCGCTCGGTGGCCGAATTCTGCGAGAACGGCGCCAAGGCCAGCGCCTCCGACGCCGACCACCGCGCCGCCGGCCCCGAGTTCTTCGCCAAGCACAGCCTGGCCGAGCTCTCGCGCATGACCGACCGCGACCAGAACAACGCCGGCCGCCTCACGCACCCCTTGGTGAAGCGCCCCGGCGACAACCATTATTCGCCCATTGCCTGGCCCGATGCTTTCGACATCATCGCCAAGGAGTTGAACGCCCTGGACTCGCCCGACGAAGCCGTGTTCTACACCTCGGGCAAAGTGCCCAACGAGCCGGCTTTCCTGTTCCAGCTGTTTGTGCGCGAGTTTGGCACCAACAACCTGCCCGACTGCTCCAACATGTGCCACGAGAGCAGCGGCTCGGCCCTCACGCCCACCCTGGGCCTGGGCAAAGGCTCGGTTACGCTCAACGACATTCACGAGGCCGAAGTCATTCTCATCATCGGCCAGAACCCCGGCACCAACCACCCGCGCATGCTCACGGCCCTGCAAAAGGCCAAGCGCAACGGCGCCAAAATCATCAGCATCAACCCGCTGATTGAAGCCGGCCTCAACCACTTCAAGAACCCGCAGGATTTCATGAATCCGCTCCGGGCGATAGGCGCGCTCATGGGCGACGGCACCCAGATTACCGACCTCTACCTGCAAGTGCGCGTGGACGGCGACATGGCCCTGCTGCGCGGCATCATGAAGCACCTGTTCGAGGCCGAGGACCGGAACCCCGGCCAGGTGGTGGACCGCAAATTTGTGGACGAGTTCACGACGGGCTTTGAGTCGTTCGAGCAAAACATCCGCAACACCAGCTGGGAAGACATCGAGTCCGAAAGCGGCATTTCCCGTGCTCAGCTGCTCGAAGCGGCCAACATCATCGCGCCCAAGCAGAAAATCATTACCTGCTGGGCCATGGGCGTCACGCAGCAGCGCCAGGGCGTGCAAACCATCCAGGAGATTGTGAACCTGCAGCTCATGAAGGGCGCCATCGGCAAGCCCGGCGCGGGCACTTGCCCGGTGCGCGGCCACTCCAACGTGCAGGGCGACCGCACCATGGGCATCTGGGAGCGCATGCCGAAGAAATTTCTGGACGGGCTGCAGAAGGAGTTTGGCTTCACGCCGCCCACCAAGGACGGGTTCGACGTGGTGGAATCCATCAAAGCCATGCGCCTGGGCCACACCAAAGTCTACTTCAGCCTGGGCGGCAACCTGCTCGCCGCTGGCCCCGACACCGAGATGATTGCCGAGGCCATGCGCAAGCAGAAGCTGACCGTGTTTGTGGGCACCAAGCTCAACCGTGGCCACTTGGTGACGGGCGAGACCAGCCTGCTGCTGCCCACCTTCTCGCACGCCGACATTGACATGCAGAAGTCGGGCCACCAGATGACTTCCTGCGAGAATTCCATGGGCGTGGTCAGCCAGAACAAGGGCGTGCTCACGCCCGTGCCCGGCGACCAGCTCAGCGAAGTGGCCATTATCTGCGGCACGGCCATTGCCACGCTCGGCGCCAAAACCAAGACCGACTGGGTGGCCATGACGGAGAACTACGACGTCATCCGCGACCACATCTCGCGCGTCATTCCCGGCTTCGAGAAGTTCAACGAGCAGCTGCGCAAGCCCGGCGGCTTCTACCTGCCCAATGGCCCCCGTGAACGGAAATTCACCACCGAAAACGGCAAAGCCAACTTCTCCACCACCAAGCTGGAAAAGCACGAGCTGGAGCCCGACCAGCTGGTGCTGATGACCGTGCGCAGCCACGACCAGTTCAACACCACCATCTACGAATACAACGACCGGTACCGCGGCATCCACGGCGAGCGCCGCGTGCTGTTCATGAACCCGGCCGACATGGCCGACCGCGGCATCAAAGCCAAGGACCTCATCGACATCACGAGCCATTACAAAGGCGAACAGCGCCGGGTGGAAAAGTTCGTGGCCGTGCCCTACGACATTCCCAAAGGCAACGTCTCCGCTTACTTCCCCGAGGCCAACCCGCTGGTGCCCATCGGCAGCGTGGCCAAAATCAGCAACACGCCCACTTCGAAGTACGTGGTGGTGACCGTGGTGCCCACGGCCGTGAACAACGAAGTACGTGTGAAAGACCGCGAGAAGATGATGGCGGAATAGCGCCTGACGTACGCCTCACCCGCTGGCCCCTGCCGGGCACGGCCCCTCCCCGGTGGAGAGGGGAAACCGGACAGGCGCAAGC
>DASVTG010000263.1:0-3191 GCA_036387695.1 Hymenobacter sp.
CAGCACCGCCATCAGCACCGAGCCCACGGCCGGCGCGGCTTCCAGATGGCCAAACCCCGTCGGGCCCACTTTCAGAATGTCCGACGCAAACACCGGCAGCAGCGCCACCGCCCCGCCAAACAGCACCGCGAACATGTCCAGCGACAGCGCCGCCAGCACCAGCTGGTTGCTGAAAATGAACTTCAGTCCACTCAGCACGCTGTCTTTTAGATTGAGCCGCTCGCCTTCCGTGGGCGGCAGTGGCCGGCTCGCAATTCGTCCGAATTGAAACAGCGCCAGCGCCAGCAGCACCGTGCTCACCACGTAAGAATTGGCCACGCCCAGGTGCGCAATCAGGTAGCCGCCCACGGCCGGCCCCAGCACCGCCGAGCCCTGGTAGGTGGTGCTGTTCCAGGTAATGGCGTTGGGCAGCAGGGCCCGGTCGGGCAGCAGTTGGGGCATGAAGGAAAACAGCGCCGGCCCCATGAAGCCGCGCGCAATGCCGCTCACGAAAATGATGCTGTACAGCGGCAGCGTGTAGAGCGAGTCGTTGGTCAGCCACCCGATGCCGTACGGGCTGGCAAAAAAAGCCAACGCCACTGCGCACAGCACCAGCACGGCCAGGGCCACCACCACAATGTTTTTGCGCCGCACCGAGTCGGCCACGTAGCCCGCGTAGAGCGACACCACGATGCTGGGAATGGCCTCCGACAAGCCAATCAGCCCCAAGGCCAGCGGGTTGTTGGTGAGCTTGAATATCTGCCAGCTCACCACCAGGCCCTGCACCCGGGTGGCCACCGTGAGCAACACCCGCGCCGACACCAACCGGCGGAAGTCGGGCAGGCGCAAGGCAGCGTAAGGGTCGTGGGCGGCGGGGGCAGCAGGGTCAGTTGGAAGCATACAACTCGAAAAGCGCCTTTACGCGGGCTGAGACCAAAGGTAGGCCGGACAGAAAAAGCGCGTTGGGTTTGCCCACCGGTTTCGCCTAACTTGTAAGCTGCTTGCCACCGTTCGCTTTGCTCGGCTATGTCTTCTTTCGGCCTGGAAATAACGCCCCGCCCCGACCTGCCGGCCATCGTGGCCCGCTGGCAGCGAGAAATCACCGCGCCCGAGTTAAAAGCCGGGTATTTCGCCATTCTGGAAGCGGCCGACGAGCTGAGCTGTTGGCGCTGGCTGCTCGATTTGCGCCGCCGCGAAGAGCTGAGCACGCCGGAGCTGGCGGCTTGGATAAACCACGATTTCTTCCCCAAACTACCGCGCCGCTACGCGGCTCCCGTGCGCATTGCCTTCTTGGTTTCCCCGCTGCGCGCCAAGCTGGAACAGTCCGACAGCTCGGTGGCCAGCATCAGCGCCAGTTCCCGCTCCAACCAAGAATACCTCACTTCGCTGTTCACCGATGAAGCCGCTGCCTATCAGTGGCTAGCCCGCTAAACCCCGATGCGCTTCATTGCGATTGGGGTTGGGCTGAATCAATTTTAATATTTTTCTCATCGCTAGCCTCTCATAATGTGGTTTGAATGAAGAAATGAGGGAGGTTGCGCCATTTGCCCCAAAAGATTTGGTCATTTTTTATTTTTGTGCTATTGCGGATATGCACCCCATTTCTCTACATTTGGTCCGATTCTAGCGGGTTTCAAAATCCCGGCTTCCAGCCGCTCTCCTAAATTTTTCTCGGTAACTGCATACTATGGCCTAAAGCTCTACGTTCCCTTATTCCGTAGCCCTTTATGGACCTCTTGCAACCGAGCGACTCCGCGCTCATCTCCCTCTACCTGGCTGGCCAGGAATCCGCCTTCGCCGTCCTTTTGGAGCGGCACCGGAGTCGTGCGTACACGACCATTCTCCTCATCGTGCGCGACGAGGACGTGGCCGAAGACCTGTTGCAGGACACGTTCATCAAGGCCATTCACACGCTCAAAAGTGGGCGGTACAACGAAGAGGGCAAGTTTGCCCCCTGGATTTGCCGCATCGCCCACAACCTGGCCATCGATTCGTTCCGGCGGGGCAAACGTGTCCCCCACGTCAGCCTCACCGACAACGACCGCCTGACCAACACGCTTACCATCGCCGACGACGGCCCGGACGATATCTTGGCCCGGGAAGAAACCCACGCCCGCCTTCGCGCGTTAATCCAAGAACTGCCCGCCGCCCAAAAGGAGGTGCTGCTGATGCGCCACTACGGCGACATGAGCTTCCAGGAGATTGCCGACGCAACCGGCGTCAGCATCAACACGGCCCTCGGCCGGATGCGCTACGCGCTGATAAACCTGCGGAAGAAAATGACTGCTAATTCTTTCCATTATGATTCAAACCTTACCCCATTCGACACTGCTCCAGTATGTGTACAACGAATTGCCTCCTGAAAGGCAGCGCGAGGTAGAGGAGATATTGTTGCACGACCCGGAATTGGCTTCTTCGTGCGCCGACCTCCTTTTGGCCCAGCGGGCGCTCGACGGCGTACGTCGCGAACCCCGGCCCGAAACCTCCGAGGCAATTTTGCGCTATTCGCGCACCTTCTTAGCCAACTCTTAAATCCGTTCGGCCTTCTGCTACAACCGCTCCACAGGCGGCGGAAAGCCTAAGTGTTTGCCTGGCTTGCCAGAACTGAACTTCCCTTCGTCATGCTGCGCTGGCCGAAGCATCTTGCCCCTGATAGTAATCCGTTACTACCCGTGGGCAACTGCTTCGACCAGCGCAGCATGACGTTCTTTTTTATCAACGTCGCCGCCAAACCTGACGTTCTTTGGTGCATTGTTTCCGACTGCTACGTTTCCTGCCATGCGCCGCGCCGACCGATTCCAGTACTTTCTTGACTACTTCACCACCAATTTCCCGGAACCCAAAACCGAGCTGGTGTACGGCAACCCCTACGAGCTGATAGTGGCCGTGGTGCTCAGCGCGCAGTGCACCGACAAACGGGTCAACCAAGTCATGCCGGCTCTGCTAGAGCAGTTTCCCACGGCTGCGCATTTGGGCGCTGCGACTGCAGACGACATTTTTCCCTTCATCCGCAGCGTTTCCTACCCCAACAACAAAGCCAAGCACTTGGCCGGCCTGGGCCGCATGCTCACCGAAGAGTTCGGAAGCGAAGTGCCAAGCCAGATTGAAGAGCTGCAGCGCCTCCCAGGCGTGGGCCGCAAAACGGCGAACGTGGTGGCTTCGGTCATCTACAACCTGCCGGCCATGGCCGTCGACACGCACGTGTTTCGGGT
>DASVTG010000264.1:0-4863 GCA_036387695.1 Hymenobacter sp.
GACGGTGCCGGAATGAAGTAAAAAAGTGGCAGCACAGCCAGCAAACGAATAGCCAGGAAAAGCATGGTTGGCGGTTTAAGTTACCACGGTGAGACCTACGGCTTGTCCCTGGTTGCACCCCGCCGGTTCTAACGCGGCAAAAGCAAGCTGCTTCGGGTTATTTCACGTGCGCCACATCGCCAAAACCCGTTTTCGCTTGTTACCCTCCTGTGGCTGCCGCATCACGCAGCCCCTGTAGCACGAATGAAACAGCCCGAACTATCCGCGCAAGACATCGACCGCATCATCGAAATGGCCTGGGAAGACCGCACGCCATTCGAAGCCATCGAGCTGCAATTTGGGCTGCCCGAATCGGAGGTTATCAAGCTGATGCGCCGGGAAATGAAAGCTTCCTCCTGGCGCATGTGGCGCGCCCGGGTGCAGGGCCGCTCCACCAAGCACCGAGCGAAAAGCGCCGTCAATGATGCGCGCTTCAAATCCACCCTGCAGAAAAACATAACGTTTAACAAAATATCAAAGCGCAGATAACCAAGCGGTAAACCAGGGACTTCATGCTTTCGAACTCAACCGCTTAGAATGAAATAGCAAACAGCCGGATTGCCACCGGGCAACCCGGCTGTTCATTTTCGGGCTTGATGAGGGCTGAGCGGTAGCGTTGGAGCAGCGCATGTTGTCTGTCATGATGCCGGAGGCAGAACGTGGGAGGGATGCAAAAAAGAACGTCATGCCGGACAAAGCCAGCATGACGTTCTTTCCAGCGAAGAGCCGGTTTATTTGCCCTCAATGGCTTGCACGCCGGCCTCGGCCACGGCGTGGTCGTCTTCCACCGTGCTGCCCGAAACGCCAATGGCGCCCATAATCAAGCCGCCGTCGCCCTTGATGGGAATGCCGCCGGGGAAGGTGATGAGGCCGCCGTTGGAATGCTCAATGTTGAAGAGCGGGCCGCCGGGCTGCGAGAGGCCGCCGATGGCGCCGGTGGGCATGTCGAAAAAACGCGCCGTCTTGGCTTTTTTAATCGAAATGTCCAGCGAGCCGAGCCAAGCATCGTCCATGCGGATGAAGGCGACCAGGTTGGCGCCCGCGTCCACGACGGCAATGTTCATTTTGACATTCATGTCAACGGCTTTCTGGTGAGCGGCTTGCAGAGCCGTCTGCGCTTGAGCTAGGGTAATGCCCATGGTGTATTTGGGGAGGTTGGTGAAAACTGTGTTTTCCCACAACTGCTTTTTGGAAGACTAGGTTATGCGCAGCAGGTGAATTGCGTCAATACCCAACCCGATTATAACCGGGGTTTCACCACAGACAAGGCCAACCAGTGGGCCCAATTGACCTTTAGCAAGCAGGCCATTAGGCAATAGCCACGGCGGGGCTGAGCGCCAGCCGCCAGGCAATGGCCACGATGACGGCTAGGCCCACCAGGCCCCAGGCCACGTGGGTTTGCTGCGGGCGGTCAACCGTTTCAGAAAATACTTCGCTCAGGCAGCCCAACGCGAGCGGAGTCACGAGCAGCCCCATCATGAGCAGGTGCAAAATCTCGTGCACGGTGATGAAGGGCACCTTGGTGAGGGCAATGAAGACCCCGCCCAGCACCCACGGCACTATCAGCGTGAACACCACCATGAGCTGCCGATTGGAGTGGCGCATCACCGTTTTGGAGTCGTGCGCCTGCAAAAAGGCTATGGCTCCAAAATAACCCAGGCCCAGCTGGATGAACCCTGCCAGGAGGGCCAGAAAGACGTTGGCTACGTTGCCGATGCCCAGCGCCCAGTCGGGCACGTACCAAAACCCCGACTGCGTGAACGTATCGGCCAGCAGCGCCCCAAAAATGGCGTTGCACGCGTGCAGCGCCACCCACAACAGCAGCAGCTTGAACTGCCCCCGCCGCGCGCGTTCGCGCCGCCAATACCACAGGAACGCTACCATGCCCACCGGCAAGCACGCAAGTGGCCCAATCCCGTAAGCGGCAATGATGGCGTTGGGCCACCATTCGCCGTCGGACAGCGTGTAGACAATGCGGCTGGGGTCCCAGGTGCCGCGTAAATGATAGAATTGGGAGACTTTGACCTTCGCAAGCTGGTGCACGCCCCACACCAGGTAATACGCCAGCACATAGAGCGCGGTCCCGTTTAGCCCCGAAATGAGAAACTTGCGGCGGTCCGTGGTGGGTGGCGCGGAAGTCAGCGTAGGGGTTTCCGGGTTCATAAGCGAATTGCACTAATCAAGCAAAGGGGATAATCAGCAAAACTAAGCAGCGGGGCCTTAATGCGCCAGCGGCATCCCGAGCACTTCCATCGCCCGGGCTGGCTTATGCGCCGTCCGGTTCGTACCTTCGCGGACTGAAAAACCGCCCTCTGTGAAGAATATCCGCAACTTTTGCATCATTGCCCACATCGACCACGGCAAAAGCACCTTGGCCGACCGCCTGCTGGAGTTTACCAGCACCGTGGCCAAGCGCGACATGCAGGCCCAATTGCTCGACAATATGGACCTGGAGCGCGAGCGCGGCATCACCATCAAGAGCCACGCCATCCAGATGCAGTTTCCCTACAAAGGGGAAATCTACACGCTGAACCTGATTGACACCCCCGGCCACGTCGATTTTAGCTACGAAGTGAGCCGCAGCATCGCCGCCTGCGAAGGCGCCCTGCTCATCGTGGACGCCTCCCAGGGCATCGAAGCCCAAACCATTTCCAACCTCTACCTCGC
Source organism: Hymenobacter sp. (assembly GCA_036387695.1). GTDB lineage: Bacteria > Bacteroidota > Bacteroidia > Cytophagales > Hymenobacteraceae > Hymenobacter. Next base: position 2,707 of record DASVTG010000264.1, read on the forward strand.
CATCGGGGCCGACTTGGAAATCATTCCCGTGCTCAACAAAATCGACCTTCCGCACGCCATGCCGGAGGAAGTAACCGATGAAATCGTGGACCTGATTGGCTGCAAGCCCGAGGACATCATCCACGCCTCGGGCAAGGCCGGCATCGGCATCGAAGCCATCCTGAACGCCATCATCGAGCGGGTGCCCGCGCCGAAAGGTGACCCCGAAGGCCCGTTGCAGGCCCTGATTTTTGACTCGGTCTTCAATTCCTACCGGGGCATCGAAGTCCTGTTCCGCATCAAAAACGGCGTGATGAAGAAGGGCGACAAGCTCCGCTTTATGGCCACCGGCAAGGAGTACGGCGCCGACGAAATCGGCATCTTGGGCCTGAACCAGGAGCCGCGCCAGGAAATGCACGCCGGCAACGTGGGCTACCTCATCTCGGGCATTAAAGAAGCCCGGGAAGTGAAAGTGGGCGACACCATTACGCACGTGCACCGCCCCACGCCGGAAGCCATCCAAGGCTTCGCCGACGTGAAACCGATGGTATTTGCCGGCATCTACCCGGTCGATACCACCGAGTACGAAGAGCTGCGCTCCAGCATGGAGAAATTGCAGCTCAACGACGCCTCGTTGGTGTGGGAGCCCGAAACGTCGGTGGCCCTGGGCTTTGGCTTTCGTTGCGGTTTCCTGGGCATGCTACACATGGAAATCGTGCAGGAGCGCCTGGAGCGCGAGTTCAACATGACGGTCATCACCACGGTGCCCAGCGTGCAGTTCCACGCCACCGGCACCAAAGACCAGCTCCTGACCATCAACGCGCCTTCGGAAATGCCGGAGCCGAACCTGATTAAGCACATCGAAGAGCCTTACATCAAGGCCCAGATTATCACGGCTTCGGAGTACGTGGGCGCCATCATCACGCTGTGCATGGACAAGCGCGGCATCATCAAAGGCCAGAGTTACCTGACTTCCGAGCGGGTGGAAATGAGCTTTGAGCTGCCGCTGTCCGAAATCGTGTTCGACTTCTTCGACAAGCTCAAGTCCATCAGCCGCGGCTACGCTTCGCTTGACTACGAGCTGATTGGCTTTCGCGAGTCCGACATGGTGAAGCTCGACGTGATGCTGAACGGCGAGAAGGTGGACGCCCTCTCGGCCATCGTGCACCGCTCCAAGAGCTACGAGTGGGGCAAGCGCCTCTGCGAGAAGCTCCGCGAGCTGCTGCCCCGGCAGATGTTCGACATCGCCATTCAGGCGTCCATCGGCCAGAAAATCATTGCCCGCGAAACGGTGAAGGCCCTGCGCAAAAACGTAATCGCCAAGTGCTACGGCGGCGACATCAGCCGCAAGCGTAAGCTGCTTGAAAAGCAGAAAGAAGGCAAAAAACGGATGCGCTCCGTGGGCTCCGTGGAAATTCCACAAGAGGCATTTCTGGCAGTTCTTAAAATTGATTAATAAAAAGCGGCCCTGGCAATTCGCCAGGGCCGCTTTGTTTTTACCGGCTATAATAAGTTGGTGCGTATGCGAACACAATCAGCCGCCGCTTTGCTAAGGAGCCAGCCACGCGCCCACCGGGCCGGGCAGGTTGCGCAGCACCAGGAACGTGAGCGTGAGTCCTACCGTGAGCCAGCCCAGCCAGGGCCGGTACAGCAACGCGCTGGGCAGCTGGCCTCCACCAGATATCGTCCTAACCTTATCGGCGGCGCCGATGGCCAGCACCGGTACCGCCAGCACCGCCAGCAGATTGAAGCTGGCCGCCTGTACCACCCGGCCGTGCAACAGCGCATGCGTAGCACGCTGCGAGCCACAGCCCGGGCAGTACAAGCCGGTCAGGACGTAGAAAGGACAGCGGGGAAATGGGTAATGCGCGGGATTGAGAAAGAAATAAACCGCGGCGATTCCCACCAACAGCAACATTCCCCCCAGATACCCGGCCCGCGCCATTGTCATGGGCGGTTATTGATGGTTGGCCATGCCCGACATCAGCGCGCCGCCCACGCCCAGGAACATCAGCACCATGTAAATAACGCCGATGGCCAGGCCGGAGAAAAAGCCGATTTTGGTCCACTTTCCAGCGTTAGCAGAGGACGCCTGCGCCCCGGCAAAGTCGCCTTGGGCAAACTTGGTGTTCACCGAGGCTGCATTGACAATGCCCACAATGCCAAACGGCAGGCAAC
>DASVTG010000265.1:0-4505 GCA_036387695.1 Hymenobacter sp.
CACCACGGCGCGGGCGCAGGCGTCGGTGGTTTCCACGGCGCGTACCACGGCTTCAAACACGCCGGTGTGGCCCACCATGTCGGGGTTGGCGAAGTTGAGCACCACAAAATCGGCCGACTTGGCCTGCAGTTCCGGTATCAGGGCGTCGCGGAGTTCGGCGGCGCTCATTTCGGGCTGCAAATCGTACGTCGCCACCTTGGGCGAGGCCCGCAGGATGCGCTTTTCGCCCTCAAACTCGTTTTCCCGTCCGCCCGAAAAGAAGAACGTGACGTGTGGGTACTTTTCGGTTTCGGCAATGCGAATCTGGGTTTTGCCGTGCGCGGCCAGCACCTGGCCCAGCGTGTTGTCCAGGTTGTCCTTTTCAAAAACCGGCGTTACGCCCACAAACGTGTCGTCGTAGTTGGTCAGGGTGAGGTAGTGCAGGTTGAGGCGCTGCATCTGGAAGGCGTGCATGTCCTGCTGGGTCAGCACTTCCGTGATTTCGCGGCCCCGGTCGGTGCGGAAGTTGAAGCACAGCACCACATCGCCCTCCTGAATGGTGGCCAGGGGCTGCCCGTCGGCGCCGGTTTTCACGATGGGCTTCAGGAATTCGTCCGTCACCCCTTCCTTGTACTGCTCCTGAATGGTTTGAATCAGGTTTTGCGAGGGCGTGCCGATGCCGTGGGTCAGCAGGTCGTAGGCCACTTTCACCCGTTCCCAGCGGCGGTCGCGGTCCATGGCGTAGTAGCGGCCCACCACCGAGGCAATTTTGGCGCCGCTCCGTTCCAGCGACTGCTCCAGCTCGTTGAGAAAGCGCACGCCGCTCTTGGGGTCGGTGTCGCGCCCGTCGGTGAAGGCGTGCACGTACACGCGTCGCACGCCCGCTTCGTGGGCAATGGTGCACAGGGCCTTGACGTGGTCGATGTGCGAGTGCACGCCGCCGTCGGACAGCAACCCAATGAGGTGCAGCGGCTTGTCGTTGGCAACGGCGTAATCAAAGGCTTTCACCAAAGCCGGCATCTGGCCCAGTTTGCGTTCCCGAATGGACTTGCCGATGCGCACCAGCTCCTGGTTGACCACCCGGCCGGCCCCGATGTTCATGTGGCCCACTTCCGAGTTGCCCATCTGGCCTTCGGGCAATCCCACGGCTTCGCCGGAGGCTTGCAGCTTGCTGTGCGGAAACCGCTGCAACAGCTCGTGATAGAACGGCGTATTGGCTGCATCCACTGCCGAAACCGCCGAATTCTGCGCAATTCCCCATCCGTCCAGAATCACCAACAAAACCTGTTTATTCATGCCGTAAAGATACGGGCGCCTCGCCTACGGGTTGGAATTATCTACCTTCGCAGGTACATTAACTTAATGTGATTCCCGAGGCGACGCCTTGCCCACCGTTTCCCGGGTTTGCCGGCTGCTCAGCCGCTCGTTTTTGTTACTGGCACCATTTTAGCTTTCAACCAGCCGCGCATGACGCACTTACTACCCCGATAAATGAAACGTTATTTGATTCGGACGCTATTCTTAGGATGGCTATTCCTGTTTGGTGCGGGCACGGTGCAGGCGCAGGCCGACAACCTGGGCGCCGTCCGGTCGGCCATGCGCAACGGCTCTTCCCGCGAGTTGTCGCAGTACCTGGCGTCTACGGTGGAGATCGGCTTCGATGGCGACAAGCAAAGCTATAACGCCACCCAGGCCGAGATTGTCATCAAAGACTTCTTTGCCAAGAACACGCCCAGCAGCTTCGAATTCATTCACCAAGGCGAAAGCCGCGAACACGTCCAGTACGCCATTGGCCGCTACGCCGGCCGCAACGGCACCTACCGAGTCTTTGTCAAGCTCAAGCCCTCGCCTGGGGCGCCCGAGATTGACACCATGGACTTTACCAAAGAATAACCCTTAGCCCCGACTCGCACGAGTCGGGGCTTTTTTTGCGCCGTTGTTTTGCGTTGTGCGCGGCGCGGCACGACAACAGAAACGCCGTTCGGCTTTATCCGCAAAGGCAAGGGCCGTACCTTTGCGCCGTGCAAATCCCATCCGCCTCCTATCTCACCCCCGAAGCTTTAGCTACCTTCATCCGCACGGCGCTGGCCGAGGACGTGGGCGACGGCGACCATTCGGCCCTTTCCGCCATTCCGGCCGATGCCCGCAACCGCGCCCACCTGCTGGTGAAGGGCGAAGGCCTATTGGCCGGCATGGCCCTGGCCCCGCTCATTTTCCGGGCCGTTGACCCTTCCCTGAACGTGACGGCCCTGCTCGCCGACGGCGCGCCCGTGAAGCACGGCGACGTTGCCCTCACCGTGGAAGGCCCCGCGCGCAGCATCCTCACGGCCGAGCGGCTGGTGCTCAACTGCATGCAGCGCATGAGCGGCATTGCCACCTACACCGCGCACCTCAACACCCTGCTGGCCGGCACCAAGGCCAAGCTGCTCGACACCCGCAAAACCACGCCCAATTTTCGCTTGTGCGAGAAGTGGGCGGTGCTCATCGGCGGGGGCGTGAACCACCGCTACGGGCTGTTCGACATGATTATTCTGAAGGACAACCACGTGGATTATGCCGGGGGCGTGGCGCAGGCCATTGCGGCCTCGCGGGCCTACCTGGCCCAAACGGGCCGGCAACTGCCCATCGAAATTGAAACCCGCACGCTGGACGAGGTGCAGCAGGCCCTGGACGCCGGCGGCATCGACCGCATCATGCTCGACAACATGGACCCCGAGCAGCTCAGGAAGGCCGTGGCCCTCGTTGCGGGCCGCTTCCCCACGGAGGCCAGCGGCGGCATCACCGAGCAAACCATTGCCGCGGTGGCGCGCACCGGCGTCGACTACATATCGGTGGGCGCGCTCACCCATTCCGTTAAGAGCCTCGATTTGAGTTTGAAAGCCTATTAAAATAATGGTTAGCGGTTAGTGATTAATGGTTAATTATCAGTGTTACAACGAAGGTCCTTGTCACTGATACTTTAGCTGTTCATTAACCCCTTACCGTTAATCATTACCCATTCTAAAATGAACCAACCCAACCAACGCGGCGGCGGTGGCGGCTTCCGCCAGACCCAGCAGGCTTCGCCGCTGGCCATTCGCACCAAAAAATCGCAGCTCACCACCGACGCCTACACCCGCTTGGTGATGGGCGAAGTGTGGAAGAAAGACTGGGTGTACGCCCTCATTCCGTTTGCGCTGGGCCTGCTGCCGGCCATTTTTGTGCACTCGTGGTGGTGGCTGGCGCTGGCCGTGGTGCTCACGGTGCTGTTTGTGCTGTTTCGCTCGGCGCAAGTGACGGGCGTGACCCAGATGGAGCAAAGCAAACCCCTGTTCGAGCGCATGAACTTTGAGATGGACCAGAAGCAGCTGCTGCTGCGCGTGGGCCCCGAAAAAGCCATGCAGCTGACCTGGGACATGATAGGCCGGGCTCGCCGCGACGCCGACGCCTACCTCCTCTACCTCAAGCCCGGCACGCCGCCCGAAGGCACGGCCGGCTGGCGGCTGTGGTTGGCGCGCACGTTTGATGTGCCGGTGTTTTTACATTTGCCCCTGCGCATTTTCAACTCGCCCAACGACGTGAAGCTGTTCGAAGCCTTGCTGCGGCGCAAAAACCTGTTGCCCGCCGAAGCCGGCGCCACAACCGTCTGAGGCGGCTCGCCGTTTTGGTATTCTGAGGCCGCCCTTGCCCGGCCGCTTTTTCCTGCATTCATTCTCCTGCTAATTATTACCCCGATGAAATTGACCCACACCTTGTTGCTGGCCGCGGCCGCCGCTTCCCTGGCCCTGACGTCTTGCAGCACCGAGCCTTCCGACTGGCGCCCCGACGACAAAGTATCGCTTGACATGATTGCGCCCGGCACCCGCCCTTCCGACAACTTCGACCAGAACACGGCCTACGCGCCCAACCAAGCCAAAGGCGGCGCCATCACCAAGCCCATCAGCTCGGAAGCCGACTTGGACCAGCGCCCGCAGCCCTCCGCCGCCTCGGCCATCACGGCCAATGCCGAGGAAGGCCTGCGCAAGCGCGGCAAAATGAACGACGCCGGCAAATCCAGCCAGGCTGACACCACGGCCGACGGCCACGAAGTCCAGCGCTAAGCGGCGCCGCGCACGTCGCAAAAGCAATTTGGGTGGCCGCTTTGCCCGCCAGTTGGCGCACGCACAGCTTCCACTTTCTTGAGTTAGGAATGAGGAAAGAAGAAGGAGGAATTGACAAAGCAGCAATTCCTCCTTCTTCTTTCCTCATTCTTCATTTTTTCCTAATGGGGTTTGCTATTTTTTTGCTGCTGCTCACGGTGTTGGGCGCGGGTGCGGCGGCGGCGTGGGTACCGGTGGCACGGGGCAGCCTGTGGCTGAAGCCGTTGCTGGCCTTTAGCGGCGCGTACTTGTTCACGCTCACCATTACGCACATACTGCCCGAGGCCTTGCAAATGCTGCCGGAGCAACCCGCCCGCGTGGGCTACTGGGTGCTGGCCGGCTTTTTTGGGCAATTGCTGCTGGAAGTGCTTTCGCAGGGCGTGGAGCACGGGCACGTGCACCACGAGG
>DASVTG010000266.1:0-1566 GCA_036387695.1 Hymenobacter sp.
TACGAGCTGCTGAGTGACTACTTGGCTCGCCGGCCCAAGGCACCAAAAATCGGTCCTCCTCCCGAGGCAAAATCACCCAAGCCCGCGCCGGACAAAAACGGGCCCGACAAAAACCAGCCCGCGGAAAAGGCCGGCACCGACCGCCAGGGCCAAGTGAACACCCCGCAACCAGCGCCTCCGCCGCCAAATACGCCGCCGGAACGCCGCCCCGACCCCAACGGCCAAGCCGACAAGCGCAAGGCCGGCGGCGCGCCGGGTGCGGGGACGCCGCAGCCCTTGAACAGTGGCCAAGCCCCCGGCAACCAGCGGGGGCTTGACGCCAGCAGCGCTTCGCCCGCGCCAGCCCCGGCCGGCCGAAGCAGCCGCCCCGGCTCCGACGCCGCCACGCCGGCCGACCTCAACCTGCAAACCCAGCGCGAGCGGCTGGAGGCCATGAATTTGAGTCCCGCCCAGGCCCGACAGCTGCTGGAAACCTTGCGCGCCCAAGAGCAGCAGTACTTGCAGCAGCTCACGCGGCCCGCTCAGCAAAAGCCTGACCCCAGCAAGCCGACTTGGTAAAAAACGAAGCCAGGTCCCAGATGGCCAACTAAGCTTCGCTAACAACTGTTAGGCAGACGGCGGCTTCGGGGCGGTTAAATCCGTACTTTTGCGGCCTTATTCAACCTCCCACCCCACACATTTAATTTCTAGTATGCAAACCAGAGAAGTAGTCATTATATCCGCCGTTCGCACGCCGATTGGCTCTTTTGGCGGGGCGTTGGCGTCGTTGTCGGCCACCGAGCTTGGTGCCATTGCGCTGAAGGGTGCCCTGGAAAAAGCCGGCGTGGACCCCTCGGAAGTGGAACAGGTGATTATGGGCAACGTGATTTCGGCCAACCTGGGCCAGGCCCCGGCGCGGCAGGCCGCCAAGAAAGCTGGCTTGCCCGACACCGTGGAGTGCACCACCGTGAACAAGGTGTGCGCTTCGGGCACCAAGGCCATCATGTTTGCCTCGCAGGCCATCATGCTGGGGCAGTCCGACGTAATTCTGGCCGGCGGCATGGAGAGCATGAGCAACGTGCCGTACTACCTCGACAAAGCGCGTTTTGGCGCCAAGTACGGCCACGGGCAGATGATTGACGGCCTGGTGCGCGACGGCCTTTGGGACCCTTACCACGACTACGCCATGGGCAACGCGGCCGAGAATACGGCCAAGGAAATGGGCATCACCCGCGAGCAGCAGGACGCCTTTGCCATTGAGAGCTACACCCGCAGCGCGGCCGCGGCCAAAGCCGGCAAGAAGAAGGACGAAATCATTCCCGTTACCATCGAGAGCCGCGGCAAAACCACGATTATCGAGGACGACGAGGAATACCTCAAAGTCGATTTCACCAAAGTGCCCGGCTTGAAGCCGGCCTTCATCAAAGAAAACGGCACCGTGACGGCCGCCAACGCCTCCACCCTGAACGACGGCGCCGCCGCCGTGCTGCTGATGAGCCGCGAGAAAGCCGACGCGCTGGGCCTCAAGCCCATTGGCCGCATTCTGGGCTTTGCCGATGCGGAGCAGGCACCGGAGTGGTTCACCAC
>DASVTG010000267.1:0-3733 GCA_036387695.1 Hymenobacter sp.
TGAATTTGATGGGTTTTTGCATCGCATCCAGCACTTGCAGCGAGGTCACTTTCACCACGGAGTAGGGCTCGGGCACCTTGTGGCCGTACAGAATTTTGTACACCGGCCCGCCCAGCGGGTCTACCCAGGCATCGTGGGCCAGCAAGGGCAGCGCGGCAGCGGCCAAGGTCAAAACGGCGGGGAGAATGATTTTTTTCATGGAATTGAGGAGAAAGAAATGGGTTGAAAAAAAGTTGTAGGGTGCGGGCTTAGAAAGTTTACCGACCAGCCACCCACCCAAAGCCGCCGAGCGGGATTTTGACCCCGCCCGTGAACGTGGCCGGCGCCTGCGGAGCCACCAGCACCGCCTCGCCCGAGAGAAAGGTCATTTCATCCAAGGCGCCGCGGCCGGGGTAAAAACTGCCCTCGGCGTAGAGGCGGAAGCCGGCCCAGCTGGTGCGGGTGTACACGAGCTTGCCGGCCAGACGCTGGAAAGCATCGACCTGCTGCGTGCCGGCCATGTCGAGGTATTTGGGGCCGATAAGCTGGTCGTACACGCTCAGGGCCAGGCGGCTGACGCCCGTGGAGCGGGCCAGCAGGGGTAGGTCGAGGCCTAGCGTGGCCAGGTAGCGCGGGGTGTTGGTGACGTACTCGTTGGCGGGCGCGGCGTTTTGCAGCTTGGCCTGCACGTAGCTGTAGTTGCCGAAGAAGGCGGGGCCCCGGCCGGGCTCGCCCAGGCGGTAGCGGCCTTCCAGCTCCACGCCCTGGCGGCGGGTGCGGCCGAAGTTGGTGAGGTTGCCCAGCGGGTTTACTTGCACCTCGCCGGTTTGCTCGGAGCGGTAGGCCGTGAGCAGGCCGTGCAGTCGGCCGCTGGGCTCGTCGGCGCTCAGGCCGGCCTCGTAGCTGCCCAGGCGCGACACTTCCAAATTGACGTTGTCGGGCAGCTCGGCGTAGCCGTCGGGGCCCTTAAAGCCGCGGGCGTAGTTGGCAAATAAGCTCACCACGGGCGTGATGCTGAATGCGGCGCCTACTTTCGGGCTGAACACGCCGGTGTTGGCCGCGATGGTTTTGCCGGCCAGGCTGGCCACGTCGGCGCGGCCGATGCGCACGTCGTAAAACAGGCGGTCGTAGCGGGCCGCGGCCGTCAGCTTGAGGCGCTCAACGGGCTGCACCTGCACCTGCGCGTAGGCCGAAGGCGTGTTCAGGGTGAGGTCGCGCTGGCGGCTTTGGGGGCCTTGCACCCGGCCCACGGTCGGAAAGCGGCTGTCGGCGGCGGCATCGACGCGGTAGCTCAGGCCGGCAATCAGCAGCGTGCGGGCGCTGCCCAGCGTGCTAAGGCGGGTGTAGCGGGCGTCGCCGCCGCCCCAGGTGCGCTCGTCGCGGTCCACGCGCTGGCCGGCGCCGCCGTTGCGGTAGCGCGGAAAGTCGTGGTGCTGCACGTAAAGCGTGGTGCCGAAGTAGCTGTTCGGGTCGTTGCCTTTGTAGGTAAACACCGCGCTTTGCTGGCGGGTGCGGCCGCCGTCGGTGGGGTCCACGGCGGCGCGGCGGTCCAGGGTGCCGGCTTCCACGGCGGCCCGGTTGAGGTAGTTGGCCGAGCCGGAGTTATCGCCGTAGGCCTGCACCTTCAGGCTGGCCGTGCCGCCGGGCAGGGCCAGGGTCACCTTGGCCAGGCCATTGAGGCGGTTGTCGCGGGAGTTGTCGCGGTAGCCGTCGGTGTGGGCCGCGTCGAGCACCACGTAGGCGCCGAGCTTGCTACCCGGCTGGCCCAGGCCCAGCACGCCCAGCCCGCGCACCTGCCCAAAGCTGCCCGCTTCCAGGGTGAGGCTGCTGGGCAGCCGGTCCTCGGTGTCGAAGGCAATGGTGCCGCCCAGGGCGTGGTCGCCGGCGAAGGGGCTGAACGGCCCGCGCACCACCTCGATGCGCCGGATGATTTCCGGAATCAGGGGGTTGAGGTCGGCGTAGCCGTTGGCTTGCAGGTTGGAGCCTTGGTTCTGGGGCACGCCGTCGATGAAAAAGGCGATGTCGCGGGCGTGCTCGGTGGCCACGTAGCCGCGCATCTGCACGCCGTAGGCCACGCCCCCGAGCTGGTAGTTGCTCACGCTCACGCCGGCCAGCGGGCGCAGCAAGTCGCCGTAGGAGCGCACGGCCTGCCGGGCGATGTACTCGCGGCCCACCAGCGTCACGGCAGCCGGGCTGGCCGAAGCCTCGGCCGAAACCGTCATTTTGCTGGTGGCCGTGGTTTCGCCGCTCACCTCCACATTGCCCAAGCGTTGGGTTTTGGTGGAGTCGGTGGGCGGCTGCTGGCCGCTGGTCTGGGCCTGGGCCGTGACCGTTGCGGCACCGAGCAAGAATCCGGTCAACCGGACCCTTCGAATCGAAAAAGCAGTAAAAAACGGGTTCATGCGAAGGAAAATGAGGAAGCCCGGCTGAACAACGCGGGGCTTCCGGATGAAAAAACAACCGGCAGGAAGGGCGTTACTTCAACAGCTGGCGCAGCACCCGACACGCGGCCCGGGCGCGGGTTTTGACCGTGCCCAGCGGCAGGCGCAGGCGCAGGGCCGTTTGCTCGAAGGTGAGGTCATCGCGGTAGAGAAGGTCAATAACCTCGCGCTGCGGACCGCACAGGTGCTGCGAGAGGGCCAGCAGGCCCACGTGCTCGGGCTGAAAGCCGCCCGCCGCGGGCCGGCCCAGTGCTTCCGCCGTCATTTCCAGCGGCTGCGTGCGGCTCAGGTCGCGCCAGCGCGGCGAACGCAGTTCGTCGATGGCCACGTTCTGGCAGATGCGCCGGGCCCACGACTCCAGGCGGCCACGGCCGGCCTCGTAGTGCGGAAACGCCTGCCAAAGGCGCACCAGGCATTCCTGCCACACGTCCTCCGCCATGCCCGCATCGGGCACGATTGAGCAAACCAGGGTTTTGAGGGTGGTGCCGTAATGCCGTTCAAAATCGCGAAGCGCCCGCTCGTCGCGGGCCTGCAGGCGCTGAAGCAAGGCCGTTTCGGCGCAGTCCGGGTCCGCGCTTGTGCGCGGCCGGCCGGCCCCAAGTCCGCCAAAGGGTCCGGGCGCGTGCGGGGCACGCGGGTGTACCGGGGCGTGGCCTTGCCGGGGCCGTTCATCGGCAGGGAAAGGCCGGCTCTCGGTGCGGCGAAGGGCGGCATGCGCCAACGCCACGCGGCCAGTGACCGGCAGTGGCACGCGGAAAATAAGGCCCGCAGCGTCCGCCGCGGGTTGGATGGAAGAGGCCTGAAAATTCACGGGAAGGCGGGGATGGCAACGCCCGCGCGGGCCTCATGGGCCCCGCAATCGGCGTCGGGAATGGATAAGACGAGGCGGCCCGCACGCGTTGCGCCGGCACCCAGGGGCCCCGCAAGGCCCCCCGCGACTTATCCCCGGCGGGGAGGCAACTCCAGCAGGCCCCGGTAGCCCACCGACACGGCCGCTTCCCGGGCCACCGGCCGGGGCCGGACCCGCCCAAACACGGGCGCCGCAAACACCACCTGCGTCTCCGGCAGGCAGTGCAAATCCAACCCCTTGAGGTTGGTTAGGAGTTGGGTGAGCGGCGGCCGCTCCCCGTTTTTCTTCACGGCGTACTGCACCCCGTTGCAGTCGTCGAAGCAGGCCAGCCGCAGGGTGTGCTTCAATTGGCAATCGCCGCTGTGCACGTAGGCAAAGGGCCGGTCAATCACCTTCGCCGGCCGTTCGGCCATGCCGGCGCCCACCACCAGCAGGTAGTTGAGCAGCAACAGCAACACGGCGA
>DASVTG010000268.1:0-1744 GCA_036387695.1 Hymenobacter sp.
TTGGCCGCGCCCAACGAAAGCGGCACCATTGTGGTGCGCGGCGAAAACGTGTTCAACGGCTACCTGCAGCCCGAGCACAACCACAACATCTGGGTCGACGTCGACGGTCAGGGCCGTTTCTACAACACCGGCGACCTGGGCCGGCAGGACGAAAACGGCTATTTCTACATCACCGGTCGCCAGAAGGAGCTCATCATCCGCGGTGGGCACAACATCGACCCGCGCGTCATCGAAGACGCCCTGCAGCTGCACCCGGCCGTGTCGTTGGCCGCCGCCATCGGCAGTCCTGACGCCGACACCGGCGAGCTGCCGGTGGCCTACGTCACCCGCGCCGCCGGCCACACCATCACCGAAGCCGAGCTGCTGGAATTCGCCGCCGTTCACATCCCCGAGCGGGCCGCCATCCCCAAGCGCGTTTTCATCGCCGATGAATTACCGCTCACGGCCATTGGCAAAATCTTCAAGCCCGCGCTGCTCAAGCAGGAAATAGCCCGCGTTTTCACCGAAAAGCTGGCCGCCGTGCCGGGCCTGCAGGTGCAGCACGTCACGGTGCGCGACGACCGCAAGCGCGGCCTGGTCGCAGACATCGCCGCCACAAGTGCCGCTGGGGAAGCTTCAGTGGCAACGGCGGTGAGCGCGGCGTTGGCCGGCTTCACGGTTCCGTACGAGTTGGTGAAATAACATCGCAAGGCAAAAACCGTCATGCAGTACGCTGCGAACCGAAGGTCGCCGTAGGCAAGCGTCTCGCTCGCGCCATCTGTCATCTTTATCTGTCATCCTGAGCGCAGCGAAGGACCTTATCAAATCAGAACAAGTCGTTCAATCGTGATAAGGTCCTTCGCTCCGCTCAGGATGACAACAGATTGATTGAGGTATACCACAAGGGAAATACTACGCCGCACTTTGCCTGACCAAAACGTGATGCTTTTTTGCATGCCGTATCGAATAGCATTCTAGAATTGCTCGTCCTTTGCGCCACCTTATGCCAACCTCTACTATTCCTGAGCTTCGAACCGTCGCGGTGACGCGCTACGTGACGCCGCTGCGCGAGGGCGGCTCCTTGCCGGCCCTGGTCGAGGCCGACGACGGCTTCCTGTACGTGCTAAAGTTCCGCGGTGCGGGGCAGGGCGTCAAGGCCCTCATCGCCGAGCTGATTGTGGGCGAAATAGCCCGGGCGCTGGGCCTGCGCGTGCCCGAGCTGGTGTTTTGCGAGCTGGACGAAGCTTTCGGCCGCACCGAGCCCGACGAGGAAATTCAGGACCTGCTGCAAGCCAGCACCGGCCGCAACCTGGCCCTGCATTACCTCTCCGGCGCCATCACCTTCGATGCGCTGGTCACTACCGTCGAGCCCCGGTTGGCCTCTCAAATCGTGTGGCTCGATTGCCTGACCCTGAACGTGGACCGCACGGCCCGCAACACCAACCTGCTGATGTGGCACAAAGAGCTGTGGCTCATCGACCACGGCGCGGCGCTGTACGCGCACCACGCCGGCCCCGAATGGGCCAAGCCCCGCCCGCGCCCCTTCCCGCAGGTGAAGGACCACGTGCTGCTACCCCAGGCCAACGAGCTAGCAGCAGTCGACGCCGAAAGCCGTGCCCAACTCACCCCGGAAGTTCTCCGCGCCATCGTGGCCCTGGTGCCCGACGAGTGGCTGACGAATGGCGACGCCTCTCCCGACGCGCAGCGCGCCGACTACGTCCGCTTCCTGGAAACCCGCTTGGCAGTATCCGCCGAAACCTTTGTT
>DASVTG010000269.1:0-2182 GCA_036387695.1 Hymenobacter sp.
CGCCGGGTAGACGCGCAGGACTTCCGACGCCCGCTCGCCGTAGAGTTTTTGCACGGCGGCGCGGTAGTTCTCAGCCGTGGGCGGCGCCTGCCCGAGAATAGCACCGGCATTCATCTCCTGCGAGTTCCAGCCCACCAACAGCGGCACTTTGGCTTGCTGACCGGCGGCGTAAATCTCAGCTGGCTGGCGAGGCAGGAAGTAGCCGTCCACAATAGCGGAGAAACGCGGTGCGCCCTGCTTACCCGCGGCTTCCAGCAGCTGCTGGGCCGGCAGCGCCCGCAAAGCCGCCAGCGAGGTTGCGCCCGCGGCCGTGGCAAAGGCCACCCCATTTTGCTCGGCCTGGGCCAGCGTGGGCAGCGGCTGCAGGCCCAGCAGCGAGCCGCTTTCGCCAATGGCCCCGGCCACCAAGCCTTTCGCCAACGGCGAGGCCATTTGGGCACTTACCGAGAAAGAACCGGCCGACTCGCCGGCGATGGTAACGCGCCGCGGGTCGCCGCCAAAGGCCGCAATGTTTTGCTGCACCCAGCGCAGCGCGGCGGCTTGGTCGAGCAAGCCGTAGTTGCCGGAAGCGCGGTTCGGCGATTCCTTGGTCAGCTCCGGGTGCGCCATGAAGCCGAACACGCCCAGCCGGTAGTTCACCGTGACGGCCACCATGCCTTGGCGGGCCATGCTTTCCCCGTCATAGCGCGGCTCCGAGCCATCGCCGGCCAGGAAGCCGCCGCCGTAGAAGTACACCAGCACCGGCCGCTTTTCCTGCGCCGTGGCGGCCGACGTCCACACGTTCAGGTACAGGCAGTCTTCGCTCACGCCGTTGGAGCGAAAATTCATGTCGCCAAAAACGGGCTGCTGCATGGCGCGGGGGCCAAACTGCGTGGCCGGCCGCACGTCTTTCCAGGGCTGCGCAGGCTGCGGCTCCTTCCAGCGGCGCTCACCGACCGGCGGGGCGGCGAAAGGCACCCCTTTGAAGATGCGAATGCCGCCCGGCGCCGCAACGCCGGCCAGCCGGCCGTTGGCCACCTGCACTTGGTTGGCGGGCAGAGCGGTAGCGGGTTTCTTCACGGATTGGGCGTCGGCCGAGACGGCAAACAGCCAGGCAACTAGTGGAACGGTCAGCAATGCTTTCATGCCCGTAAGTTATGCAAAAGCCCCGCTGCTTACCTAGCGGCGGGGCTTTGTGGTGGTTGCAAACCGGCAAGCGGCGCTGACGTGGGGCGAAATAAAATTTCGCGCTACTCGTGCTTACAGCAGCTCCGTGCTGCGCTTCACGAAGGCCGTGAGGGCCTCGCCTTTCAGCATTCCTTGGGCCAGCAGCGCGAGGTCGAAGGCTTGCTTGGCAATTTTGTCGCCGCCATCGGCCAGCACCTTTTGGGTAAGGGGGTGGTTGGCGTTCACGGTCACGTCGTAAGAATCGGGGAACGCGCCGAACATCTGCATGCCGCCTCCGCCGCCGGTACGCTGCATGTCCTTCATGCGGCGCATGAACTCGTTCTGGGTGATGACCACGGGCGCATCCTGCGGGCTCAGCGCGGCCACTTTCACGTGCATGGTGTCGTTGGCAATGGCCGACTTGAAGGTTTCTTCCAGCTTCTTCTGGTCGTCCTCAGTCAGCACGCTTTCGGTAGTTTCATCCTTTTCGATGAGCTTGCTCACGGTGTCGGCGTCCACGCGCTTGAAGCTGGTTTTCTCCAGTTTCTGCTCCAGCTGGCCTACAAAGTGCGGGTCGAGCACCTGGTCGAAGTTCAGCACGTCGTAGCCCCGCTCCTGGGCAGCGGCCACGAAGCTGTGCTGGTGCTCGGCGTCGTTGGTGTAGAGCACCACGGTGCTGTCGTTCTTGTCCTTCTGGTTGGCCTGGATGTGCTCGGTGTACTCGTTGAGGGTGAACAGCTTGTTGTCCACGTTCTTGAGCAGCACAAAGTCCTTGGCCTTCTCGTAGAACTTCTCGTCCGAGAGCATGCCGTACTTCACGAACATGCCGATGTCGGACCATTTTTCCTCGTAGCCGGGGCGGTCCTGCTTGAAGAGGCTGCTGAGCTTGTCGGCTACCTTCTTGGTGATGTAGGTGTTGATTTTGCGCACCGCGGCGTCGGCCTGCAGGAAGCTGCGCGACACGTTCAGCGGGATGTCGGGCGAGTCAATCACGCCGTGCAGCAGCATCAGGAACTCGGGCACCACGTCCTTCACC
>DASVTG010000270.1:0-5874 GCA_036387695.1 Hymenobacter sp.
GCCTTCGTTGGCCACCACCAGGTCCACCATGGCTTCCACTTCTTCCAGGGAGCGGTGCCGGCCGTGGGTGGGGCTGCTTTCGGCGTAGCAGGTGGGGCAGGTGAGGTTGCAGCGGTCGGTTATCTCAATCACCGTGAGGCAGCTGTGCTGCTCGTGGTCGGTGCACAGGCCGCAGTCGTAGGGGCAGCCAAAATGCGTGGCCATGTTGAAGCGGCGCGGGGTTTCGCTGGGCTTCACGTAGTTGCGAATGCTTTTGTAGTACTCAATGTCGGTGGCAATGCGCACCTTCTGCCGCCCGTGCTCCGGGCAGCGCTTGAGCATGTACACATTCCCGTCCTCGAAGACGATTTTGGCTTCGATGCGGCGCAGGCACAGCGGGCACAGGCTCAGGGTGAAATCGTAGTAGGTGTAGGGACGTTCGGGCATAGAATTCTTTATCTAAGGGGAGTATCAACTCACGCTAGAGATGAAGGAGGCAAGCTCTCGCACGTAAAATTGTAGACCTCTCTTTTTTCCTTTAATGCAGAAATAAAAGTAGAGAAACCAACCAAGTGTTGATGAACAGAAATCTTATTTCCAAAGGCATCAGTAATTTCCATTTTGCCCGCAAAAGGTCTGAATTTTACTACAGCAACGTCTTTCCATAAAATATTATGGGATTTGCCGTAAGCACTCTGTGCGGTAATAATTTCTGCATTGAAATTAACCCTGTGATTGCGGTACCATAAGAAGCACAAAGTTGAGAGTGCCGCAAAAAGGATAAATAGCAAAGTGGAAGCAATAAAAATGCTTGTACTGTACTCATCAGCCAGTAAGGGAAGAAACAATCCTATGCCTGCTACGAGGCTTCCTAATAAACCTATTATTTGGTACAAAACCTATTATTTGGTACAGTTTGGCCATTCTCAATTCATAGCTGCAATCGGCAATGGGGAGTATTTGTTTTTTACTGCTTTTGGCCAAGAAGTAAAGAGCCAAACTAACGGCCACCCAAACTGCTATCGAAACGGTAGAATCTTCCATCTAGTGATTATTTAAAATACGTATTACTTCTCCTTCTCTTCTGTGGCTGGCGCGGGCGCTGCAGCCGGGTTTTCCACCACAATGCGGCTGGCGCCGGCGCGGTTGGCAATGACTTGCTCGCCTAGTTTCTCCAGGTTTTTGGAGGTGTAGATTTTCATGGCGGTGGCCACGTCCACGGCTTGGGCGGTTTGCTCATCGTAGACCGGCACGAGGGAGAGGAAATTGACCGTGACGCCGCGGGGCTGCAGCAGCTTGTTGAGTTCGGGCAGCAGCAGGTCTTCAAAGTCGGACGGGCTGAAGGTCACCACGTCTTCTTTGGATAAGCGGCCGCGCACGGCGTCCTTGATGCGTTTGTCGATGACCGTGTTCTCGGCGGCTTCGAACTGGGTCCCTACTTCGGCGCTGTTGCTTTTGCCCAGGTACTTGGCTTCCTGAATGAAGCTCATGGGGTTGGTGATGGTGTAGTCGTAGCTCACGTCGAGCGAGGCCAGCACGTTTTCGGCAAACACCACCTTGAAGCGGCTGTCGCCCTGCATGGGGTAGTCGGGGATGGTGACTTTGTAGAAGCAGGGGTTGGCCACGCCTTTGGGCACCGATTTGCCGGCGGCAATGAGCTTCCAGGTCACGCCGCAGTCGTCGGTGACCAAGGTGTTCACGTTGGCTTGAGCGTAGTCGCAGCCGGTGAGCGCAACGGTTAGGGAGGCCGACAAAAAGCCGGCAAGCACCAGGCGGGAAAGGGTGGCGGGTAAAAATCCTTGTTTCATGGAACGCAGGGTAAGGGGTAAAGAAGTTGCCTGCTTCATCGCCGGTCAGGCGGATGCATTACGGCCGCACCGGCAAACTTTGGGCAACGGCAGGCTTGCGGCTGAACAGCCAAACATAATACCCCAGCCCCGCCACGCACGCCCACTGAATGGCCGTGAGCCCCAGCCCCGGCAGGGGAGCAGTGGGCTTGACGAACTCCACCAGCAGCCGAAACAGCAAATAGCTGCTCAGAAACAGCCGAAACCGGCGGCCATCGGCCCACACCCGGCGCCGTTCCAGCTGCCACAGCAGCAGCGCCAGCGCCCCCAGAAACAGGATTTCGTAGAGGTTGGTGGGGTGGCGCCGGACGCCATCGCCAAAATTGATGCCCCAGGGCAGGGGAGTGGCCGTGCCGTAGGTGCCATCTTCCAAGCCGCTGAAAAAGCAGCCGAGCCGGCCAATGCTGAGGCCCAGCAAGAGGGGAAACACCATGAGGTCGCCGCTGCTGGCCGCCACGCCGAGGCGATTTTTGGTGAGCTCCACGCCGATGAGGCCGCCCAGGAAGCCGCCCACAATGGTTTTGTTGGTGAAGTAGTAGAGCCAGCCACCGGGCGGGTGGGCCAGCAGCTCGGGGTGTTCCAGCAGGCCCAGCAGCCGCGAGCCCAGCAAGGCCCCCGCGGCCGCGCCCACAAAAATCCATTGGCGGTGCACGCTGCTGATGCGGTCCGTGGTTTTGGCCCGCAGGTGGTCATAGAGGCGGTAGCCGAGGGTGTAGGCCAGCACCTCACACAGCAGGTGCACGGGCAAGCGGGCCGGTCCTAAAGCGAGCTCAAGGGGGAAGTGCATGGGGCGAAGATGCAAAGCGCACTGTGGTCGCGCCGCATCAGCCCCAACAATAGGCAAGTCAAATAGCGGAACGGCGCGTGCGCCGGGACCGGTGCAATGTCCCTTGGTGCGAAACCAGCTTTTTGGCAGTCAGCGGCTTGGGGAAGTAATCCTCTTTATTTGAAAGTCCGGAAATATATATTATTTAGCTTGCTCGAACAGCCCAGGCCGGTACCTTGGAGCCGCTTTAACCCTCACCTCACTTGCTGCTTTATGCAACACGCCGCCGCTACTGCTTTTGCCGCTCCTGGTCCCCTGGGGCTGTTCCGCCGCTGGGCGGCGGGCATCGCCTGGATGGTTTTGGGGGCCCTGGCGCCGCTGCTCACCGGCTGCCAGAGCTACTACCGCGCCAAGGAATCAGAAGTGAGCCGGCCAAACGTGAACTTGCTGGCCGAGTCAAAAAGGTTCTTGGTGCATCAAGGCAGCACCGTATGGGAGCTGCAAAGCCCCCGGTTGAATGGCGAGATGCTGGAAGGAACGAAGCAAGAAGTCAGCGCGCCGCTGACGCGGTACAAAACGCTTCCGGCCAAGAGCAAAACAGGGCTGCTCCAGAAGAAGAAAACCGCGCAAGTGCTGAACATCGTGCACGTCTACATTTCTGATTTGCAGCCCGGTACTGGCGACCAGGTGAGCATCCCTTTTTCAGGCATCCGGCAAATAGATTTGGTGGAAGAGGACACCAACAAAACCACCGTATCCTACGTGTTGGGTGGCTTGGGCATGGCGGTGGGCGTGGCCGCCATTTTGCTGGTTATTGTGGCCCTCACCAAAAGCTCCTGCCCGTTTGTGTACGCCTACGACGGCCAGGGCTACCACTTTGTGGGCGAGGCGTACGGCGGAGCCATTTTCGCGCCGGCCGAGCGCAACGACTACCTGCCGCTGCCCGCCATTGAGCCCGAAAACAACCAGTACAAGCTCAAAATCAGCAACGAGCTGAAGGAGCGGCAGTACACCAACGTGGCCGAGCTGTGGGTGGCCGAGCACCCCGCTGGCACCCAGGTGCTGCTGGACAGCCGCGGCCGGCCCCACACCTTGCAAGCGCCGCAAGCCCCCACCCAAGCCCGCACCCCCAGCGGCCACGACTACACGGCCCAATTGCAAGCCACCGACCGCAACCCGGTCCTTTTCAACGACGCTGCCTCGGGCAATGCCCCCAACGAATTGACAATGACTTTTGCCAAGCCCGCCGCGGCCCGCCACGGCAAGCTGGTGCTGCACGCCCAGAATTCCTTGTGGCTGGATTACCTCTACGGCGAGTTCATCAAGAAATTCGGGTCGTACTACAACACCTGGGCCGACCAGCAGCGCACCCAGCCCGCCGCCGTCAACCGCCAGTGGGGGCTCGACCAAGGCATTCCGCTGCAAGTGTACGTGGACGCCGGCCAGGGCTGGCGGCTGGCCGAAAGCATTAATACGGTGGGCCCGCTGGCCAGCCGCGACTTGGTGGTACCGCTCGATTTCGCCGCCAACGCCACCGCCCAAGTGCGGGTGAAGCTGGCGTGCGGCTTTATGTTCTGGGAAGTGGACTACGCCGCCCTCGACTGCAGCCCCAACGCCCCCGTGCAGCTCGACCACTGCCGCCTGCAAAGCGCCCTGACCGAACGCGGGCAGGACGCCCGCGCCCAACTGGCCGCCGACGATGCGCAGTACCTGCGCCAGCTGCGGCCCGGCACGGCCGTGAGCCTGGTGTACGAAACCGGGCTGCCCGCGCCCAAAGCCGGCACCCGGCGCACCGCGTTTTTGCGCACCAAAGGCTACTACGAGCACATCCGTGAGTTCGAAGGCCTGCCCAACCTGCCCGAGCTGTACGCCTTCAAAAAGCCCGGCCGCTTCATTGAGTTCTCGAAGGAAAAATACCGCGCCACCATTCAGGACATGGCCCCCGCAGTGGCCCAACGCTAGCCCATGGAAAGCTCCCTCATCACGGATATTGCCTACGTGGAGGCGCCGGCTGCCCCCGTGGCCACGTCCCACCTGCGGCCCACCGTCATTGCCTCGCCGCTCAAGCGGGGGCTGGTGATGGCGTGGTTCAAGCTGGTGGAAGCGCGGCTGCTGTGGCGGTTCATGCGCACGCCGGCCCGCCTGAAGCTGGCCGCGGCGCGCATCAACGACCTGAAGCGCGCGTACTACGGCGACTTGGCCGTGCGCAAGGTGGCCTGCGTGGCCGGCCGCTACTACCGCGAATACCAAACCCCCGGCTGGCCCTCCGCCGCCTACGACGCCTACGTGGCCACCACCGTCAACCGGCTGGTGCCCTTCCGGACCGACACCGACACGCTGAACCTGGTGTTTCTGGCCATCACCAAAAAGTGCCCGCTGGCCTGCGAGCACTGCTTCGAGTGGGACGCGCTCAACCAGAAGGAAGTCCTGACCCGCGCGCAAATCCAGGAAATGGTGGCCCGGTTCCAGGCCCGGCACGTCACCCAGATTTTCTTCAGCGGCGGCGAGCCCATGCTGCGCCTCAACGACCTGGTGGCCGTGGTGGACATGGCCCGGCCCGGCACCGATTTCTGGGTGTTCACCTCCGGCTTCCACTTCACCCGCGAAAACGCCGCCCGGCTCAAGCAAGCCGGTTTCACGGGCGTCGTCATCAGCCTCGACCACCACGAGCCCGCCCGGCACAACGCCTTCCGCGGCTCGCCCGACGCGTATAAGAATGCCGTGCAGGCGGCAGCTTTTGCCCAGGAAGCAGGCCTCGTGGTGAACCTCTCGCTTTGCGCCACCCAGGAGTTCACCACCGAAGCCAACCTGCTGGCCTACGCCCGCCTGGCGCGGCAGTTGGGCGTCACCTTCGTTCAAATTCTGGAACCGCGCGCCGTGGGCCACTACGCCGGCCAGCAAGTCGACCTCAGCCCGGCCCAAATTGCCTTGCTGGAGGACTTCTACCTGAAGCTGAACTACGGCGACGACTACCTCGACTGGCCCCTGGTGCACTACTACGGCTACCACCAGCGCCGCATGGGCTGCGGCGGGGCCGCCGACCGGTTCCTCTACGTCGACACCGACGGCGACCTGCACGCCTGCCCCTTCTGCCAGAAAAAAAGCGGCAGCGCCCTCTGCGGCTCACTCGATGACGCGCTGGCCGGACTAAAAGCCGGCGGCTGCCACCCGTTCAACGCAGCGTCGATGTAGAGACAAAAGAACGAGTACCCCGAATTTCCAATTCGGCCCGGTAGAACAGCATCGTGCTGCCGGGCCGAATTGGTAATTCGGGGTACTCGT